>CAKUDW010000163.1 GCA_934645275.1 uncultured Clostridia bacterium | reverse complement strand
GCTTCCAACAAAGCCTCGCCGCTGTAACGGTCGACGATCCGGCGCGCCTACTGCGAAGATCCAATACGAATCCCCTTTTCGGTTTGCAGCTTGCCGGGTGTTATTCGTGCGGACTCGTTCCGCGCGGCTTTCACCATTCCGCGCTCGCTGTGGGCGATATTCCGCATTACTTCTCCCGGTTCAAATGCCTTTGAGATCTATGATGCCTCTCTGAATTCTTCCTTTACTATTACCGCACGCCAAACAGCAGCTTGTCGTAGGTCGGGAACGGCCAATACTTCTCAGCGGTCAGATTCTCGGCCTCATCGCACACGACGCGCAGCTCCGCCATCTTCTGCAAAATCACATCGCGAATCACGGCGGCGGCCTCGGACAAATCGCTAATGGTCTTATACCTGATCAGCGCCGATTCCAGTGCGCCGATGGCAGCGTCAATTTCATCCGCCAGTGTGGAAAGCGACCTGATAACGCCCTTTTCATAGCGGCAGGAAAGCTCCGGCACGGCCTTGACTTTGGCCGCGAGCGTGCCCGCCAGATCGGCGGCATAGGCTTCCACCGCGGGCAAAATCTCCTTGCGCGCCATATCCACCATGGTCAACGCCTCAATGTTGACGGTCTTGCAGTAGTTTTCAAGCATGATCTCATAGCGCGAATGAAGCTCGGCTGTGGAATAAACCTTCAGCGAGGTCAGCATGTCCACATTCTTCTTTTCCAAAAGGGTGGCCAGTGCATCCGGCGTAGTGCGCAGATTCAGAAGACCGCGCTTCTGCGTAGCTTCTTCAATCCAAGCGTCGTCATAACCGTTGCCGTTGAATATAATGCGCTTGTGAGCGCGAATCGTATCGCGAATCATGTCGTGCAGCGCCGTTTCGAAATCCTCAGCCTTTTCCAGATGATCGGCATACTGCTTCAGCGATTCAGCAACCGCCGAATTGAGCATGATATTGGCGCAGGCGATGCTGTTCGACGAACCGAGCATGCGGAATTCAAACTTGTTGCCCGTGAAAGCAAACGGCGAAGTGCGGTTACGGTCGGTGGTATCGCGAATAAACTTAGGCAGCACATGTACGCCCAGCTTCATGACCGTCTTTTCCGCGCCGCTGTACGGCTTTTCATTCTCAATCGCATCCAGAATGGCCGTCAGTTCGTCACCCAGGAACATGGAAACCACGGCGGGCGGCGCCTCATTTGCGCCGAGGCGATGGTCGTTGCCGGCCGACGCCACGGACAGGCGCAGCAGATCCTGATAATCGTCTACCGCCTGAATTACTGCGCAAAGGAATAGCAGGAACTGCGCGTTTTCATAGGGCGTTTCGCCCGGCGTGAGCAGATTTACGCCAGTATCCGTCGCCATGGACCAGTTGTTGTGCTTGCCGCTGCCGTTCACACCTGCGAAGGGCTTTTCATGCAGCAGGCACACCAGTCCGTGGCGCGAGGCCACCTTCTGCATGATCTCCATAGTCAGCTGGTTGTGGTCAGTGGCGACGTTCGTGGTGGTATAGATGGGCGCGAGCTCATGCTGCGCGGGAGCCACCTCGTTGTGCTCGGTCTTGGCGAGAATGCCCAGCTTCCACAATTCCTCGTTCAGTTCCGCCATATACGCGGCCACGCGGGGCTTGATCACGCCGAAATAATGGTCGTCCAGTTCCTGTCCCTTGGGCGGCTTCGCACCAAAGAGCGTGCGACCGCAGAATACCAGATCCTTGCGCTGCTCGTACATTTCCTTATCCACCAGGAAGTACTCCTGTTCGGGGCCTACAGAAGTGCGCACGCACTTGACATCCGTATTGCCGAAGAGGCGCAGGATGCGCATGGCCTGCTTGTTCAGCGCCTGCATGGAGCGCAGAAGCGGCGTCTTTTTATCGAGCGCCTCGCCGCCGTAGGAACAAAACGCCGTGGGAATGCAGAGCGTCTTATCCTTAATGAATGCATAGGAAGTCGGGTCCCACGCGGTATAGCCGCGCGCCTCAAACGTGGCGCGCAGACCGCCGGACGGGAAGGACGAGGCGTCCGGCTCGCCCTGAATCAGCTCCTTGCCGGAGAACTCCATAATGACGCCGCCGTCGGGCGCGGGCGTGATGAAGCTGTCATGCTTTTCGGCGGTAATGCCGGTCAGCGGCTGGAACCAATGCGTGAAATGCGTCGCGCCGTGCTCCACCGCCCAATCCTTCATTGCAGCGGCAACGGCATTGGCCACGTCGTTATTCAGGCTTACGCCCTCGTCGATGGTCTTTCTGAGCGAACCGTAAATATCTGCGGAAAGCTTCGCTTTCATTACGCGATCGTCAAAGACGAGGCTTCCAAAGTAATCCGATACCGTTTTCATGAAACCGCACACTCCTCTTTTACTTGCTGCATTTCATCCAGCACCCGCAAATCGCCGCTGGATGGAAAAGAAAAATGGCGCCATGAAGCTTCTCGCTTCAAGACGCCATCGCCTTTATGCGGGGTATTATACGCGCCAAATCCCTCCTTGTCAAGCCGCATAACGCTTTTTTTACACTTCATTCTTCCGCGTCGGGAAGCACGAAAAATCAATGTCGTTTTTACACGCACGCATTTCCAATCGCTCCCGCACAGATTGACAAACCGCGCTCGCGTGTGCTAAAATACATCGTTGTGATGAGCAAGGGCGTTCATTCTGAGCGGGGTTTTCTGCCCCTTTTTGAATGGCGCTTTTATTTATTTAAGCGGCGCAAACCGATGGAAGGGCGGGCGACAGTTTATATGAACTATTCAATGAATGAAATTATGCAGTACGTTGCTGAAGAAGACGTGAAATTTATCCGCCTTGCCTTCTGCGACGTATTTGGCTGCCAGAAGAACGTTTCCATCATGCCGCAGGAATTAAAGCGGGCGTTTGAATACGGCGTAGTTATCGACGGTTCGGCCATCGCCGGTTTCGGCGGCGACGTACAATCCGACCTGCTGCTGCATCCGGACGCATCGACGCTGGCTGTGCTGCCGTGGCGACCCGAGCATGGCCGCGTGATTCGCATGTTCTGCGCTATATCCCATCCGGACGGCACACCTTTCGAGGCCGATGCGCGCACGCTGCTGCGCCGTGCCGTGATGGACGCGGCAAAGGCCGGCGTGGCCTTTTCATTCGGCTCGGAAATGGAGTTCTATCTCTTTAAATTAGATGAAAACGGCGAGCCCACGCGCGTTCCGCACGATCATGCTGCTTACATGGATATTGCCCCGCAGGACAAGGGCGAAAATGTGCGCCGGGAGATCTGCCTGACGCTGGAGCAGATGGGCATCATGCCAGAAAGCTCCCACCACGAAGAGGGACCCGGCCAGAATGAAATCGACTTCCGCTATTCCGATCCACTCACCGCGGCGGACGATGCGATTACCTTCCGCGCCGTAGTCAATACCGTCGCTGCGCTGAACGGCCTCAGCGCCGACTTTTCGCCAAAGCCGCTCGAAGATTGTGCGGGCAACGGCATGCACATCAATATTTCCGCGCACAGCGGCGACGGCAACGACGTCATGCCGCAAATCATCGCCGGTATTCTGGCGCACATTTCAGAAATCACGCTCTTTTTAAATACCACAGAGGCCTCCTACCGGCGCTTTGGCTGCTGTAAGGCCCCCCGCCATATTTCCTGGTCGGATCAGAACCGTTCGCAGCTGATTCGCATTCCTGCGGCCACGGGCGAATATCGGCGGGCTGAGCTGCGCTCGCCCGATCCCATGTGCAACCCCTATCTGGCCTTTGCACTGTTGATCTGGGCCGGACTTGACGGCGTTCAGCAAAACCTGCAGCTGCCGCCTGCGGCAAATGTAAATCTGTACGCCGCGCCCGCAGAGGTAGCCGCCCGCTACGGCACCTTGCCTGAAACGCTCGCGCAGGCGAAGGCCGCCGCATGCGGCAGCGCGCTGGTGGCCGCGCATCTGCCGCAATCCATCATCGACAGCTACGCGCGCTGAACGCGACCGAAAACATTCGTGAAGGGAGGAAGGACACATGGATTTGCAGGAACGCCGTTACAGCGTGCTGCTGGTCTCCGCGTCAGAAAAATTCAATCAGTCGCTGCTGAGCCTTCTTCCCGAGGATCGCTACTATCCGGTATCCACGGCCGCAAATGTGGCCAGCGCTCGCCGCCAGCTGCTGGAAAGCCGCTTCGATATCGTGGTCATCAACGCACCGGTAGCAGACGATTTCGGAACGCGACTGGCGCTGGATCTCTGCCGCGATAGCGCCACAGGCGTGCTGCTGCTAGTGAAGGCGGAGCATTACCCCGACATCAGCGCGCGCGTTTCACCCTGCGGCGTGCTCACGCTTTCCAAGCCCACCTCGGCGCAGTTGGTAACGCAAACGATGCAGTTGCTCTGTGGCACCTGTGAACGGCTGCGGCATATGGCACAAAAAACCGCTTCACTCGAGGAAAAGATGGAGGATATCCGCATCGTTAACCGCGCGAAGTGGCTGTTGATCGACCAGCTGAAGATGACCGAGGCGGAAGCGCACCGCTACATCGAAAAGCAGGCCATGGATCGCTGCGTTTCCCGGCGTGCAATCGCCGAAAACATATTGTCTACCTACAAATAGATATAAAAACGAATAGCGATGGAGGAACAGGTCATGACAAAGTACATCTTTGTAACTGGCGGCGTGGTTTCCGGACTAGGCAAGGGCATTACGGCGGCGTCGCTTGGACGGCTGCTGAAGGCCCGCGGGCTGAAGGTAGCCGCGCAGAAGCTCGACCCCTATATCAACGTCGATCCCGGCACGATGAGTCCCTATCAACACGGCGAGGTCTATGTGACCGAGGACGGCGCCGAGACGGATCTTGATTTAGGCCACTACGAGCGCTTTATTGATGAAGACCTGAACCGCTATTCCAACCTGACCACCGGCAAGGTTTACTGGAACGTGCTCAACAAGGAGCGCCGCGGCGAATATCT
>CAKUDW010000162.1 GCA_934645275.1 uncultured Clostridia bacterium | reverse complement strand
CGATTCCCGTGTGGGTGTCGGACTACGTGCTCATGGGCTACGGCACCGGCGCAATCATGGCCGTGCCCGCGCACGACACCCGCGACTGGGAATTCGCCAAAAAGTTTGGGCTGAAAATCGTGGAAGTCGTAGCCGGTGGCGACGTGGAAAAGGAAGCCTACACCGACATTCAGGACGGCGTGATGATCAATTCCGACTTCCTGAACGGCATGAAGGTGAAGGACGCGAAGCGCGCCATCATCGACTATCTGGCCGAGAAGGGCATTGGTCACAAGAAGATCAACTTCAAGCTGCGCGACTGGGTTTTCTCCCGCCAGCGCTACTGGGGTGAGCCGATTCCGCTGGTGAAGTGCCCCTGCTGCGGCTGGGTACCGCTGCCAGAGGACGAGCTGCCGCTGCAGCTGCCCGAAGTGGAAAGCTATGAACCGACCGACAACGGCGAATCTCCGCTGGCTGCAATGACCGACTGGGTAAATACCACCTGTCCGAAGTGCGGCGGCTCCGCCAAACGCGAAACCGACACCATGCCCCAATGGGCAGGTTCTTCCTGGTATTTCCTGCGCTATATCGATCCGTGGAACGACAAGTGCTTGGCCGACCCTGACGAACTGAAATACTGGCTGCCGGTAGACTGGTACAACGGCGGCATGGAGCATACCACGCTGCACCTGCTCTATTCCCGCTTCTGGCATCGCTTCCTGTATGACATCGGCGTGGTGCCCACGAAGGAGCCCTATCAGAAGCGCACCAGCCACGGCATGATTCTGGGCGCAGATGGCGAAAAGATGAGCAAGAGCCGCGGCAACGTCGTCAATCCCGATGAAATCGTAGACGAATTGGGCGCGGACGCCTTCCGCATGTACGAAATGTTCATGGGCGCATTCGATCAGGCAATTCCGTGGTCCACGGACGGTGCGCGCGGCTGCCGCCGCTTCCTCGACCGCGTGTGGCGCATGATGGAGTTCATGACCGATGAGGACGGCATCTCCGAAGATATGCGCTTCGATGTACATTCCTGCATCAAGAAGGTCGGCGAGGACTACGAGCGCATGAAGTTCAACACTGCCATCGCCGCCATGATGTCGCTTGTGAACGCGTTCTACGCCAAGGGCAGCATCACAAAGGGCGAAATGCGCGTGTTGATCAAACTGCTCAACCCCGTGGCCCCGCACATTACTGAGGAAATCAACGAAATCTGCGGTTGCTGTGATGAGGAACTGATTCGCTCCGCCTGGCCCGCATATGATGAAGCGGCGCTGGTGAAGGATACGGTGGAAATCGCGTTGCAGATGAACGGCAAGGTGCGCGGCCGCATGAACGTACCTGCCAGCCTTACCCGCGAGGATGCAAGCGACTACTTCATGGCGCTGGACGAGGTCAAGGTGCTTATCGGCGATAAGCCTGTGCGCAAGCTGATTTTTGTGCCCGGCCGTCTGGTCAACATCGTCTGCTGAAGATTGTCGATGCTTCTCATTGAGGACAGTCGCACTACCGCCTGATAGCGATTACCAGCTCGCAAGATTCTGTCTTTGCTGATTTCTGTCCCTGAAAGTGCTTCCGGCGTCTGCCTGTAAAGGGAGACGCCGAAGTTTGTACTAGTTGTTTCGTAAAGGAGTGCGTTTGCATGAATAGAAACAAGATCCAAAAGAAATTTCTGGCCGCACTGATACTCTTTGTGCTGTTCTTTGCCTTTACCATCGCCGTAAAGACGCTGGACGTGCAGGCCATCGGGCCTCAGGGATCCGAAGTGGGCCTTGCAGGCATAAACGGTTTCTTCTTCAATTTGCTGGGCACCAGTAATTTCTGGTATAAACTCACAAAGTTGCTGGGCTATCTCTCGTTCGTGGTCGCAGGTATATTCGCGCTGATCGGGTTGTCGCAGCTGGTTCGCCGCAAAAGCCTGAAAAAGGTAGATTACCGCCTGCTGTTGCTGGCATGCTTCTATGTGCTGGTGGTCATATTCTACGTTCTGTTTGAAAAGGTAGTTGTGAACTATCGACCTGTGATTCTGGATGAAGCTGTGGGACTCGAGGCTTCTTATCCCTCCAGCCATACGATGATGCTGCTATGCATCATGGCCACAGCGCTTAGACTGTTGCCGCGCTACTGCAAAAACGATGCGGTTGCCGCCATCGGTCGCGTCGCCTGCATCGCGATGATGATCGTCATGCCCGTGGGCCGCCTGCTTTCGGGCGTACACTGGTTCACGGACGTGCTCGGAGCCGTATTGCTCTCCGCTGCGTTGGTTTCTCTGTACAGCGCCGCCGTATATGCTGTGGGCCGCAAGCTGCGCCGGAAAAAAAGGCGCGCGCGCCGCGCATAAAAAAGCACGCCCGACGGTGTACCTTCTTCACTGCGAAGATATGCCGTCGGGTGCGCTTTTTTTATTCTGTTTATTCTATTTCTTCCAGTGCTTCAGCTTCGGCACCACTGCGTCCATATGGGCCCTGACCTGTTCCGCAGGCCATTGCTCACTTGCCATGTGCTCGACGCAAAAATCAATCAGCGTTTCCATGCTGTCGTACTTGAACGTGCCGTCCGCATAGCACCACTTACAGTAGTCCTCATTAAAAGCGCCATCCGGCTCCCTGCTGAGGGTGGAATCATCCAACGGCATGCCGCAGCACTGGCAGATCAACTGCCGCGGCGCGCCCAGAAGCGTATTAATGGACACGTCAAAGAGCTTCGACAGCAGCTTCAGCGTTTCCGTATTGGGAATGGTTTCACCATTCTCCCAGCGCGATACTGCCTGCCGCGTCACATAGATCTTCTCCGCAAGCTCGTCCTGCGACAGGCCATTCTGAGTTCTGAGCTTCAAAATTACATTCTTCGTTTCCATCTTTGTTTCCATTATATTATCACCGCCTTGAACGCATTATAGCATGTGGAATTGCACAGTTCAAGCAACACGCTGTTGCTGTGTTCCCGGATTTCATCCGGTCATTGCGGCCAAATCCAATACCGCTTGACGGTCACATTCTCTGCCGGGTCAAACAACTCGCTTTCAAATACGCCGCCATTTTTCAGAATGACCCTTTCCGAAGCGCGGTTATCGTTATCGCAAACGCAGAGTACCCGTTCAAAATGGAACTCTCGCGCAATTGCAAGTCCCTGCTTCAACATCTGCGTCGCAAGGCCGCGTCCTCTTTCCGATGGACGAACGGCATAACCGATATGCCCGCCATAATTCAGGAGATATTCTGTCAGTTCAAACTTCAGACTGAACACGCCGACCAGCGTTGGGCCTTCATAGCAGAGATAAAAATTCTCCCGCACATACCCATTCGGCAGTTTTTCGCCGGTGCGCCGGTTCTGCATCCCATTCAACCAGAGGACATAGTCTCTGTAATTTCCAATGCCGATGCATGCCCCGCCGCTGCTTTCAATTTCACCGTAAAACGACAGTACATCGCTTCGATTCTGTTCGGTGGGCAAAACAAAATCCAGCATGGAAAACGCCTCCTGATTCCGCATGAGCGTCCAATTTGTACCTAAATTATAGCACGGTTCAGCCCGCCCATCAACTCCCGGCAAAGCGAGGCACGTATTTTCAATCCTTATGTCAAAGGATCTGCGGTCCGTTTTCTGCTGAAAATTAACATTTTTGCCTTGTTTTCGAGGATGCGCTGTGGTATACTATTTTAGGACAAAAATGAATGTCCAAAACGCACCCGCTTTTGATTCGCGCGGCGGTTGCGCCGGAGGTTTCGGCGTGCCGCTCGAAGATGAGATGCGGGGAGGTTTAAAACGAGAAGGAGGAACCCCAAATGGCAGTTATTTCCATGAAGCAGCTGCTGGAGGCCGGCGTACATTTCGGCCATCAGACCCGCCGCTGGAACCCGAAGATGGCTCCCTACATCTTCACCGAGCGCAATGGCATCTACATCATCGACCTGCAGAAGACCGTTCGCAAGATTGACGAGGCTTATATGTTCGTCCGCGATCTGGCGATGGAAGGCAAGAGTATTCTGTTCGTCGGCACCAAGAAGCAGGCGCAGGAGTCCATCGAATCCGAAGCGAAGCGCTGCGGCATGTACTATGTGAACAATCGCTGGCTGGGCGGCACGCTGACCAACTTCCGTACCATCCAGACCCGCATTAAGAAGCTGAACGAGATCGACAAGATGGAGACCGACGGTCAGTTCGACGTACTGCCCAAGAAGGAAGTCATCAAGCTGTGCGCAGAGCGCGAAAAGCTGCTGAAGAACCTGGGCGGCATTCGTGAAATGAAGAAGCTCCCCGGCGCGCTGTTCATCGTTGACCCCCGCAAGGAGCGCATCGCCGTGCAGGAGGCCCGCATTCTGGGCATCCCGATCGTGGCCATCGTTGACACCAACTGCGATCCCGACGAAATCGACTACGTCATCCCCGGCAACGACGACGCTATCCGCGCTGTTAAGCTGATCGCCGGCAAGCTGGCTGACGCCGTGCTGGAAGGCAAGCAGGGCGAGCAGACGGAAGATGAAGCTGCTCCCGCCGCCGAAGCGACCGAGGCTGCCGCCGAATAACAGTAATTTAAATATCACGCATGCGACAATCGGCTTCGTCCGAATGCCGCATGCCGCGTGTAAGGGGCTTATCCCCTTTCCCATCGACAGACAGGAGGACAATAACATGGCAGAAATTTCCGCAAAAGTTGTTATGGATCTGCGCGGCCGCACCGGCTGTGGCATGATGGATTGCAAAAAAGCTCTGGCCGCCTGCGAAGGCGATATTGAAAAGGCCATCGACTATCTGCGCGAAAAGGGCCTGGCCAAGGCTGCCAAGAAGCAGAGCCGCATTGCCGCTGAAGGCGTTGTGGGCGCTTATATCTGCGAAAAGTGCGGCACCGGCGCGCTGGTTGAAGTAAACTGCGAAACTGACTTTGTGGCCAACACCCCTGAATTTAAGGAAATGGTTCAGCAGATTGCCAAGG
>CAKUDW010000161.1 GCA_934645275.1 uncultured Clostridia bacterium | reverse complement strand
GCATGTGTTAAGCACGCCGCCAGCGTTCGTCCTGAGCCAGGATCAAACTCTGATGTTCAATCCTCTCCGTTCCACAGTTCCTCTCCTTCCACACTCGCCAAAGTGCTTCAGTACCCTCGCTGCTTCCCGGCGTTTCACTCATTTCTATTCTGACTTCTTCTTCTCTTCTCGCTCTCGCTGTATCGTTTTCAAGGATCGCTCCGTTTCCGCTTCTCCCCGCCGCCTCAGCGGCTGTTCTCGCGGCAACAGAAATTATTATATGACATACCCTCGCTTTTGTCAACCCATTTTGTGCAAGTTTATACGGAAATAACATTGAAATTGTAATATTCGAACTATATTTTGTATAAATCAATCATATTTCGTTATATTCCGAAGTTATACTTCAAATATAATTTTTATTGTTCGGATTTTTGAATCGCTTATCTCGTCATTTTTTCATAGACGCATGGCAATATCTGTGAACTTCTCATGCCGGCATTCCCAAATTTCGATTGGAATACCGTCGTTTTCTGTGAACAAAAACGCTTAATCGACATGATAAATATGACAGAAGGCGCCGCAGGTGTGCTGTTTGACAGCTAAGCGACGTCATGCGGTCGCTTACAAACGACCATCGGCATTTGATATTCACTCAATTTGCAAAGCCGTTTCGCGAAAAAGCAATGCGTCTTTCGAAGCATATTTACGGCTCAGCAGACAATTCTGCATTGCCTGCATAAATTTTCATCATAATGTCAAGATTTCTTCTTCCAAGATGCCGCCAAAGCTGTTACTCAAACCAGGAGCACGAATCATATATCGCTTCTATATACAATATGGGCACGGCTAGTTTCGCCCTATCGCAGATGGGCACGATGATCCACATAGCCTCAACCATCGCCTGCACGCGTATTAAATAGGATATGGACTACGCCGTTCATGGTAGAATCATTCTCCCCACATCATCAATGTTACCGGCATATGCCTTTTCAGGACACCAAGCGCGCCGCTTCGAAAACAAAGCGGCGCGCTCTCAGACTTAAACTGGATTAAAATAAAATCAATACGCTTCAGTGGAGGTGCCTTCACCTTCAACGATAGGTTTGCAGCTGGTGAAACCGATGCCCAAGCGATCCACACCCATATCGACATACATTTTTGCGGTTTCATAATTGCGGATACCGCCGGACGGCTTGACCTTGATGCGGCCCTTTGCGGTTTCCAGCATAGCTTTCACAGCCTCGACCGTCGCGCCGCCGCCGTTGAAACCCGTGGAGGTCTTTACAAAGTCCGCGCCTGCCGCGATGCAGACTTCCGTGCCCTTGCGAATCTGCTCATCGTTCAGCTGGCTGGTTTCAAAGATGACCTTCACGCCAACATTCTTCGCGTGTGCTTCTTCTACAACGCCGCGGATTTCCTCTTCCACAACATCCCATGCACCACCGCGCGCCGCGCCATAGTTCATCACCATGTCGATCTCCATTACGCCCTGTGCTGCATAAGCCTTCGCAGTTTCGCGCTTTGCCACAGCTCCGCCATAGCCATAGGGGAAATCCAATACACAGCTCACCTGCGTGTTCGTACCTTCAGTGAGCTTTTTGGCGAGCGCAATGTCGCAACCGCGCACGCACACGGTGTAGGCATTATAAGAAATGCACTCCTTGATCGCTGCTTCAACCTGTTCAGGCGTCATGTCCGGCTTCAGAATCGCCGCATCAAAATATCTTGCGATGTCCATTTAAATCATACCTCCTGATGTTCTTTTAAAAAGCGCTCCGCCTCTTCACGCGTCGGAAGCGAGGGCATGGAGCCGCGCCGCATCGCCGCAATCGCGCCGCACGCACTAGCATAGCGTATGGCCGCACGCAGCTCTTCTCCGGCGGCCAGCTGCACTGCAAGTCCTCCATTGAAAGCATCGCCTGCAGCTGTAGAATCCACTGCGGCAATCTTAAACGCCGGAGCCATAAATGCGCCTTCTGTTCCGCTGTAATACGCGCCGTGCTCGCCCATAGTGATGATTAGATTTTTCACACCGCGTGCATGCATTGCTCGCGCGGTTGCTTCCCGCCACTGCGATAAATCCATATCCTGACGATGTATGCCGGTGAAGAACTCCGCTTCGGTTTCATTGGGCGTGACATAATCCGCCAGTGCGAACATGCTATCCGGAATCTCGCAAGCGGGCGCAGGATTCAAAATGACCTTTGCGCCGCATGCCTTCGCCAGGCTCATTGCGTACTCCACCGCATCGGCATTAATTTGCAGCTGAAACAGCGCAGCGTCCGCACGCTCAAAGTATGGGCGCATCCCCTCCACGTCCTGTGCTGTCAGTTTTGCATTCGCATTCGGCGCAACCACAATGGCATTTTTGCCATCCGCAGCCACGAGCACGCAATCCGTACCGGTTGGGTTATCCGCATCCACCACCACGCCGTCCGCGTTTACGCCGTTTTCGCGCATTGTAGAAAGCAGACATTCACCGCGCTCATCCGCGCCTACCTTGCCCAGCATGAATACCTCTGCACCGAGCCTGGCACAGGTAGCCGCCTGGTTCCCGCCCTTCCCGCTGGCAAAAAAAGCGCTCGCGGTTCCCGTGACGGTTTCTCCCTCGCGGGGAAGGCGATCCGCCCAGATGAAGCAATCATAAAGCAGGTCGCCAAATACGGCAATACAATTCTTTCCCATTACTGCAAAATTCAGCAATTCGCTTACTTATGCTGGTTCAGGCGCTTTTCGGTATAGTGCTCGTCCAAATTCTTCACAGAGGTGCCCCAAGCTTCCTTGCGCACGAAGTACACGCCATTTTGCTCCTGCTTCGGCCAGAAGGTGAAGAGCTTGAAGGGCTTATCACACTTGGTATTATCGATCCAATGGAACACGTGCGGCGGAATGATGATGATATCGCCATTCTTGACCTTCACATATTCATCGTCCAGCACGACATAAGAAGGATCGCCGCAATCCACCATGTAATAGATCTCGGTTTCGTCGTGTTCGCCGCCCGCGGTGCGGTTGAAGGGCTTGAGCGTACCTTCATTGATATTGATGACCTGCATGCCCGCCATCTCATCGCCGGTGAGCATCTTGGAAGAATAGGTATCGTCGCATACATAGGGAACCACATTTTCAGCGTTTACAAGAGTCCATTTTTTCTTTTCCATAGCAAACAACCTCTCTTCTAAATTAAGTGTCTTTTTATTGCGCAATCAAATTATAATTGCAAGCGCATTGATAACTACAGCAGTGCGCACTGGCGATGTTATTTATAGAACTTAACCTCGCTCAGCTCGGTCCACGGAATCTCAGGCGGCGTGCCATGATTCTCCACCAGGTCGATGCGGATGTACTTCGCCTTGATCGGCTCGGGGAATTCTACGTCCTGCCAGCCCTCGGCCTTTTCAGTGGTGATGCGGGTCACGAATTTCCATTCCACAGAATTGATGTCGTGCTCCTTGCGGCGAATCTTGCGCGGTTCGTCCGTATCAGAATAGTAGACGTCAATGGTCTTTGCCAGCTCCTCCAGAATGGAAATCGGCAGGCCGACGTTGCGGAAGATACGCATGCGGGACACTTCCTGCATTTCGCCAAAGAACGACAGCACGCAGATGGCCGGACCCATGGTGTTCGCACCCCAAGTGCCGCCCTCGCGCTCCGTGTCGTCGTCAATCAAATTGTTCACCCAGAAAGTGGGATCGGATTCGGTCATGTTTGCCCATTCAATGCGCGTATAGTAAGAACCATCGCGTCTGACGCCGAGCGGATAATCCATAGCTTTCTCCTCCTTAATTACAAAATGGCCGTGCTGCAGACCGCTTCACGCAAGCGATCACTAAATTAGACAGCATACGCGGAGTGCATTTTCGCCAGCCATGCCTGCCGAAACCGCCGGAACAGCTTGCA
Source organism: uncultured Clostridia bacterium (assembly GCA_934645275.1). The sequence continues at coordinate 1,052 of CAKUDW010000161.1, read as the reverse complement.
GCAGTCCCGCTAGTGAAACCAGCCGCGCGCATCTACTGAATGCACTATCGCAAGCTTTGTATATGGACAATGGACGACGGGAAACGCACTCTGCACTCGTTCTCCGAAAGTCGACGCTTACTTAGATATTATAGTTTTCCCTGACCATCGCGTCGATTTCCGCACGCGTGGGCATGGCCGGTGCCGTACCCAGCTTGGTAACGGAGAGCGCGCCGGTGGCGTTGCCATAGCGAAGCGCCTCAAACAGGTCTTTGCCCTCGGAAAGCGCCATCACAAAGCCGCCGTTGAAAGCGTCGCCCGCACCCGTGGTATCCACAGCGTTCACTTTCAGTCGCGGCAAAAGCTCGCTCTTTTTGCCGTCAGTGCCAAAGGAACCAAGCGCGCCCATCGTAATCACAACGTTCTTCACGCCCTTATCCAAGAAAACCTTCGCGGCTCTTTCTGCATCCTGAAGGTTCTTCACCTCGACGCCAGTGAGCACCTGCGCCTCGGTTTCATTCGGCGTAACCACATCGATCTTCTTTAGGATTTCCTCCGGAACTTCGCAGGCCGGAGCGGGATTCAGCACGATTTTCACGCCGGCACGATGCGCAATATCAATGACCGCATACTGCGCGTCGAAGTTAACCTCATGCTGCAACAGCAGAATCGACGCGTTTTCAATCAGCGGGCGGCACTTTTCCACGTCCTCAGGCGTGATATTGCCGCAGGCGCCGGAGACCACCAAAATTTCGTTTTGCGCGCTTACCTCGTCCACCATGATCAGGGCCGTACCCGTCTCCCGGCTTTCATCTTCAAGAATATAATCGACGTTCATGCCTTCGCTCTTGTAAAAGTCCATGGCAACCTTGCCGAACACGTCCTTGCCGACCTTCGTCACCAGCGTCACATTTGCGCCAGCGCGATGCGCGGCGACGGCCTGATTCGAGCCCTTGCCGCCCGGACCCAGCTTAAAGGAGCTGCCCAGAATCGTCTGCCCGGGAACGGGAAGTCCGTTGGCGCGGCTGGTAAGATCGACCACAAAGCTTCCAAATACAACAATAGGTTTGCCC
>CAKUDW010000160.1 GCA_934645275.1 uncultured Clostridia bacterium | reverse complement strand
GCCATACGGCGGTTCAAATCGTCTGCGGCATTGTCATTGCCAAAACCGATAGCGTCGAAGTTGCAAGCGCCCAGGCAGCGACCGCAGCCCACGCAATTGGCCTGGTTCACATGCATCTTATGCGTATCTTCATTGTATTCCAGACCGCCGTTGGCACATTCGCGCTGGCAGCGGCGGCAACCGCGGCACAGCGCCTCCACGATGCGCGCCTTGCCGCTGGAATGCTGATCCTTCTTGCCAGCGCGCGAACCGCAGCCCATGCCAATATTCTTGAGCGCGCCGCCGAAGCCCGCCACCTCATGGCCCTTGAAGTGCGTCAGGCTGATGAAAACATCCGCATCCATCACAGCGCGGCCAATGTAGGCTTCCTTCACATATTCGCCGCCATGCACCGGCACGGCCACATCGTCCGTTCCGCGCAGGCCGTCGCCAATCAGAATCGGGCAGCCCACGGTCAGCGGAGTAAAGCCGTTTTCCCAAGCGCACTGAAGGTGCTCCAGCGCGTTCTTGCGGCTGCCGGGATACATGGTGTTGCAGTCTGTCAGATAGGGCTGACCGCCCATGTCCTTCACCATATCCACCACGGCGCGCGCATAATTCGGGCGCAGGAAGCTCAGATTGCCCAGCTCGCCGAAGTGCATCTTGATGGCGACAAACTTGCCTTCCATGTCAATCGCACCCACACCAGCGGTTTCCATCAGTTTCCTGAGCTTATGTGCGAGTCCAGGCGAGCCCGAAGCCACGCGGAAATTGGTGAAATATACCTTTGATTTTTCCATTTGAATACACCTCCGTGAACAGCCGAGTAATATCATGCAATTCATTATATACCCGCCGGACTGCGCCGCGCAAGCATTTTGCGCATCCGTTTACCCATTTTTACCGCGGCGTTCGATTTCGCCGTTCTCAGCCGATATCGTATACGCCGTCGGCCGGGGCGCACAATTCCGCTTCATAGCAGGCTGTGAGCGCCTGAACCATGTATTGCGCATCGCAGCTGCCCGCAGTTTCATAGCTGGAATGCATTGCCAACTGCGCAAGGCCAATATCCACCGTTGGAATCGACACGTGCGCGCCGGAGATGTTGCCCAGCGTCGAGCCGCCCACCATGTCCGAACGGTTCGCAAAATACTGCACCGGCACGCCTGCGCGGCGGCACACATCCGCAAACACTGCGCAGCTCACACCGTCCGTAGTGTATTTCTGATTGGCGCTGAATTTAATGACTACGCCCTCGTTCATGAAAACGCGGTTCGTCTGATCATATTTTTCCGGGTGATGCGGATGCATCGCGTGGGCATTGTCCGCAGAAACCATGAAGCTGGAAGCCAGCGCCGCGTGGAAGTCATCCTCTCCTGTGTCCAATGCAGCCGCAATGCGGCGCAGCGCATCATAGAACAGCGTCGAATCCGCGCCCTGCCGCGTGCCGCTACCCACCTCTTCATTGTCAAAGCAGCAAAAGCAGTTGATGTGCGCGCCGGGCTTCGCTTCAGTAAAGGCGCACAGCGCGGTATAGGCGCATTCCAGATCGTCCAACCGCGGCGCAGAGATATACTCGCCGTCCCGTCCCCACACGCGCGGCGGCATGCGGTTATAGAGATAGAGATCGCTTCCGGCAATCTGCTCAGGCTCAGTGCCGGCGGCCTCGGCGACCATCTGGGCAAATCTGCCCTTCGCACCTGCATCACCCAGCAACGGCAGCATATCTGTCTGCGCGTTCAGGCGGTTGTTCTCGTTCACTTCGCGGTTCATGTGGATTGCCAGGCTTGGAATGAGCAGCGCGTCGCAATCAATATTCACCAGGCGCGCCTCCAACCCGCGCGAAGAACGCACCAGCACCCTGCCCGCTGCAGAGAGCGGCCTGTCCATCCAGGTGCTCATAATCATGCCGCCGTAGCGTTCCGCATTCAGCAGCAGGTACTTGCCCTGAATCTCCACTTCAGCATTCTGCTTGATGCGGAACACTGGCGAATCGCTGTGGCTGGCCACGGCGCACACCGGTGCAAAGCCGCGCTGCGGCAGCGAAAAGGCAATCAGGCTGGACTGGTTGCGCGTAAAGTAATACCGATTGCCGGGCACAATTTCCCAACGCCGGCCTTCCTGAAGCCGCGTAAAGCCCGCGTCATCCAGAATATCCGTCATTTCACGCACCGCATGAAAGCTGCTGACTGCGCCGCGCAGAAAATCGCACAGGCCGCCGATTGTATACTTCATAGCGTTATCCCCCTTCGACAATCAAATGATCTCCTTTCATTATACCGGCCGCGCGCGCCCTTTTCCACACGCAATTGTTAAAAATATATTTGACAGCTACGGATGCTTATCTTATAATAATATTGGTAAATGATGCGCTGCGGCGCTTAATAAATGGAGGATATGAAAAATGAAAAAATCTCAGGAATTTGATCTGCGCAAAAAATGTAATAACCTGGACGCGTTTTGCGGCATCAAGGACTATCTGTACAACGACGGTCCGTCCCGCGGGCTGCGCGCGTTCGATCTGAAGAATGGCCGTAATCTGCAGCTGACGCTGCTGGCCGACCGCGGTCTGGACGTTTCCGAGCTGACCTACAAGGGCATCAATATCGGCCTGCACAACAAAGTGAGCATGCGTTCCGCAGCACTCTACCAGGAGGACGGTGCTTCCGGCTTTCTGAAACAGTTCTACGGCGGCATGATGTCCACCTGCGGCATCACCTATTCCGGCGCCGCAGGCATGGACGGCGACAAGGCACTCGGCCTGCACGGCCCGTTTAACAACACGCCTGCAGAGCAGGTTTCCGCTCGCGTAGACTACGAGGGCGACGAGCGCGTGATCCGCGTTTCCGGTCAGGTACACGAAGCCGAAATCTTCGCCACCGATATGCTGATGAAGCGCGACTTCAAGCTTGAATCCGAACGTGACATACTGCATATTCACGATACCGTGGTCAACCAGAGCTACGCCACCCAGCCCGTGATGCTCATCTACCACATCAACTTCGGTTATCCCATGCTGGATGTAGGCGCAAAGGCCTATTTCAGCGCGGGCAAAGTAGAAGCGCGCAACGAATTCGCTGCGGAAGGCATGCATAATTACTTCGAAATGGAAGAACCCGGCTGCGGTCGCGACGAGCAGTGCTACTTCCACACCGAGCAGCCTGAAAACGGCGAGGCCTTCGCCATGCTTCACAATGAAAAGCTGGGCCTGGCTGCCATCGTCCACTTCGACCAGAAGGTATTCCCGCTGATGTGCGAGTGGAAATGCATGCGCGCGGGTGAATACGCGCTGGGTCTGGAACCCACCACCAGCGGTGTCACCAACCGCGCCGAAGCTCGTGAAGCCGGCCTGCTGACCTACCTTGAACCGGGTGAGAGCCGCGAATACAATATTTCCATCGAGCTGACGGAAGACGAGACTGTCATCGAACATTACAAGTCCATCGCCCACAAGGCCTGAAGGGATTGAATCGAGCCATGACCACGCCGCTGATTTTGACTTATAATCTGGATAACCCGCAAAAGCTAAAGCTGATGTTCGCCTGCTCACAGCTGAAGATTCGCTGTCTGGCCGTGTCGAAGGCGGATTATGCCCAGCCCATCAGCGCGCTGGCCGGCATGCGCAGCCGGATTGACGCCGAATACAGCGGCGACGGCTTCATGGATGAAATGCTGATCATGGTGAATTTCACCGGGCAGCTATTGCAGGCGTTTTTAAACGCGCTTCGGCGTGGCAAGGTGCCCACCATTGCGCTGAAGGCCGTGCTCACGCCGCACAACGAATGCTGGGATAGCATGCGCCTGCACGACGAGCTGCTGAAGGAGCACATCGCCATGCACGGCGGCAAGGCCTGATAAATTCTTTAGGAGATGATGTGCGCATGCGGCCGACGACGCTCTGCTATCTTGAACGTGAAAATCAATACCTGATGTTGCACCGTACCAAGAAGGAAAACGATCTGAATCACGACAAGTGGATCGGCGTAGGCGGCGGCATTGAACCCGGTGAAACGCCTGAGCAGTGCTTGCTGCGCGAGGTGCGCGAAGAAACCGGCCTGAGCCTGACCCGCTACCGCCGCCGCGGAATCATTGATTTCGTTTCGGATACCTGGGAAGATGAAGAAATGCATCTGTATACCGCCGATGAATGGACGGGCGACATGATTGAGTGCGACGAGGGCGATCTGGAATGGGTGGACAGGCGCGCGATATTGAACCTGCCGCTCTGGGCAGGCGACCGCATCTTTCTGCGGCTGATTCGCGAGGAAGCGCCTGAATTCCGCCTGCGGCTGGAGTATTGCGGCGATGCGCTGACGCGTGCCGTACTAAACGGAAGGGAGATGAGCCGCCATGAGATGCAGCTGCCATGAATGCGGTGTGTACATGGCGCAATCTGAAGGGCTGGAGCTGGGCTGCGTGTGTCCGGCCTGTGGTTATCGCTGCAAGGCATGCCTGGGCACCGACACCGTTGTCAGCCGCGATGCGTTGAAGAACTTGAAGTTCGATCCGGCGCTAATGCAGGAGATTTTCAATGATCCTGAGGATGTGGAAGGCGCGCCCGAACATGAGCGCGACGAGTATCTGGACTGACCGTCCGGCTGGCCTGATTGCACGAAAAAGTGGATGTCCGGCAAGGGTTGCTGACAAAAAGGGAGATGTGCCTATAGGAACGTCAACTTAGGGGTTTTAAGAAATTGAGTTTTTAAGGACGTTTCCCGAACGGCAAAACAGACCCACCGATGAAAAAGAAGAAATGCCAATTCATCGGTGGTTTTGTTATTGTGAAAAATATAGGCAGGCACGGAAGAAAATGTTCTTCCGTGCCTTTTCTATACCCGCCCTACATTCTGTGCCTACATTTTGGCTTTTCCCAGATGGGTGCTTATGACTTCTTCAGCCTCTCAATCACTCCGCTCAGGCGAATACCATCCTCCAACCCGGTGCGATAGCGGTATTCGTAAATAGGCACATCCACGCCACGGGCAGCAGTAATCAATTCGCC
>CAKUDW010000159.1 GCA_934645275.1 uncultured Clostridia bacterium | reverse complement strand
TCCATGCGCTGTGCGCATGGACGCTTTACTTAAACAAAATCCGGATTTTGTGGGCGGCGGCCCCAACAAAGAGACGCCGATAATTTTTAATGCACAGGAATTGGCAAACGGCCTATCAGCCGCGCCAATCGGCAACTCTCAAAAAAGTACCGCCGGCAATTCTTTTTATGCCCAGCCACCAGAAAATAGTTTTCCCGCCAGGCTGTGTATCTCTGTCGATCACTTTCCGAACAGCCGCCGCAGCAAACCTTTTTTAGGTGCATCCGAAGTCTCCGTTTTTGGCGCTTCAGGCACTGCCTCACGCCTTGTCTCTTCAGGTTTTGCCACACCTGCGCTGTCCGGATCTGGCAGTTCGCCAAGGCCGATTTTCTCCTGCTTCGGCATTTCCTGCTGCGGCTCCGGCGGCTGTATGCGCACCGCCATCGGCGGCTTCTCGCGCAGCTCGCGCGCCTTCTGAAGCATCTTTTCCTCCACGCAATAGCCAATCATGCCCGGGTCGACCATCAAACCGTTTCCAGCGGCGCGATGAATCAAATCGTCCAGCGTCATGGCCACGGCGCTCACGTTCGCACCCTTCTGTTCGGCAAACGACGTCAGTCGTATCGGCGACGTAAACACTGCCAGGAAGCGCTTCTTGCCGTCCTTATCGCCCAACATCAAGCACTTGTCGCCCTTCACCTCGCGCCAGCCCGCTCCGTCAAGCTTCGGCCGCGCCGCGGCGGTACACAGGCGGCCGCTGCCCACGCCCACGCAGGCGGCGTACAGTACGCCGAGTCCCATTTCGCGCAGGGCAAAGTTGCGCAGCGTCAGCATGCTCTCCAGCGCTCCGCGCTGTATCGCCTCCGCAGCATTCGCCTCCTTCAGGCGGTTCCAGCGAAGTCCATATTCCACCTCTCGCTGGATAAAATTTCGCAAAGCCGCGTTTTCTGTCGGCGTCTCATCGCACAGATCATCCAGGCCGATTTCCACAGCAGAAATGCCGTTGTCCACGCGCAGCTGCTTCGCGCCGCAATCGGCCAGCATTTTCAGTGTAGCGTCCAGCGCCGCGCGCTCAACTTCGCGTATCTGCCATACGTCCACGCCCGCATTCGCCTGCTGCACCCGACTACGCGCGCGCTCGCCGCGCTCCGCCGACGTGAACAGCTCCACGCGGCCGTCAAAGCCAAACGCGGGCCAGCGGCCATTCATGCCCGCTTCATAGGCCAGCCAGAGCGCCGGCTGGGCATGCAGACCCGCGCCAAGCGCGCGTCGCGCCTGAAGCCAGTCCTGTCGAAGCTGCTCAGGTGCATTCTTTTGCGCGCACAGCTTTTGCAGGCGGCGACATTCCGCCAGCTGCGCATCCAGCGGTCCTGCCTGAAGCGCACCACACTCACGCGCCAAGCGCGCGGCAAAGTCGTCGCCGGGCATGCTCTCTCCCAGAAGCGGCTTAATTTCACGCTGCAGCGGTTTGCCCAGCAGATTGCACACGCGATAACCGATCAGCCTGTCCCTCGGCAGCGTCTTGCCGATACGCGTTGCCAGCGCGTCCAGCTGTCTGGGATCGCTCTCGCGCCACGCGTATTCCTCGGGCGTAATGCCAAAGATCATCATGCACACCTCGCCCGGCTCCAGCTTGCCCACTTCCATTTTCGCCCGCGGGTCGGCAATTTCCAATGCGCAACCAAACATCAGCGGTACTTCGCCCGCAGAATAGTTTTTGCCCTTCGGCGCATAGCTTCGTTTATACTTGATTTCCATATATTACCTCGAATCCACATTTCCTTCAAATATTATAGTTTTCAACGCCAACGCTGTCAATTACCAATTCCTGCACGATGGTTTCAATCTGCAAATTTGGGGTCATAATACGTTCAAATGCAAACCGGAGGTTTGAAAAAATGAGCATTGGCATGATTCTGTTAATCATCGTGGGCATACTGATATTGCTGGGTGTGGGCCAACGCGTTCTGGACAAGCTGCGCCTGAACGATAAGCTGGCTCTGCTATTCATCGCACTGATGATCGGCCTGGGCTTCGTGCCGGATATCCGCGTGACCGACGTATTCGCATTCAATCTGGGCGGCGCGGTCGTGCCGCTGGCGCTGTGCGTATACCTGTTTATCCGTGCCGATACCGGCTGGGAACGCGCGCGCAGCCTGCTGGCGGCGCTGGTCACGGGCGTGGCCATTTACTGCATCGGCGTGTTCGCACCCGACGAGCCTGAAACCATCACCGTTGATCCCAGCATACTCTATGGGTTAGCAGCAGGCGTAATCGCATATATCTTCGGGCGCTCGCGCCGCTGCGCGTTCATTGCGGGCGTGGTGGGCATGATGCTGGCGAACACCGCGAATGCCGTCTACGTCTGGAGTCGCGGCGTCCCACAGGACTTTGTTCTTGGCGGTGCGGGCGCAGCGGACGGCATCGTGATCTCCGGCCTGTTGGCTGTGCTGCTGGCGGAGTTGCTGGGCGAGATCATCGAGCGCATGCAGCGCGGCACACATCGCCCTGCCCGCGCGTTTGACGGCGGCGACTTTATCGAAAGGGAGGATGCGCGATGAAGCGATTTACAGTCTGCATACTTGCATTGCTCTTGTTGGCGCTCGCGCTGCCGGGCGCGCTGGCAGAAAACGACGGCGACTGCGTGTACACACTGGTAGATGCGGACGGGAAGCGCCTTACGCGGCGCGCAGGGCGCATGTATGAGGGCGACGAGTATATCGCGTCCGACGATACGCTCTACCGCGTGGCCTTCGTGGATGATGAGCGCTGTCTGGCCATGGCAGAAAAGCTGGGACATGCAGAGATCGATCTGCCCGCGCTCGCGGCCTTTTCCGCGCGCGCCGAGGAAGGAAAGAAATTAATCTGCATGTACTCCACGCATTCGGACGAATCCTATGTGCCCAGCGACGGCGCTTCTTCGCTGTGGAAAAACGCAGGCATCTACGACGTAGGCGAGGCGCTGAAGGAAAATCTGGAGGAAAAGGGCATCACCGTGGAGTATTCGGATAAATCCTTCCTGCCGCACGACGCGGGCGCGTACAACCGTTCGCGCAGCACAGCGAAGGCTTACGCCGAGAAAGCGCCGGACGCGATCATCGATATCCACCGTGACGGCGTGGATGCAGACGAATATGAAACCGAGGTCGACGGCGAGGACACCAGCATGGTGCGCCTGTTCGTGGGACGTTCCAACCAGAATGCCGCCGAAAACAAGGCGTTCGCCCAGCGCCTGAAAGCAGCGGCGGACAAGGCCTATCCGGGGCTCATCAAGGATATTTTCATCGGTAAGGGCAATTATAATCAGGAGCTCTATCCGCAGGCAATTCTGTTGGAATTTGGTACCTACGAGATCGAAAAGGAAAAGGCCATCTCCGCCACGGAGTACATGGCCGACGTGATCGACGATGTGCTCTATGGCCCGTCCGCGCAGGCCTCCACAGGTGAAAAGAACACGAATGCGGCAAAGGGCATTGCCTGGGCCGTGGGTATCGCGCTGATAGGCGCGGCGATCTATGCGCTGGCCGCCACAGGACGCTTCGGCACGGCGTGGGGAAAGCTCAAACGGGGTGCAAGCGAGATGACTGCCGGTCTGTTCGGCAAAAAACCATAAACTCAATACAAACAGGAGCCGTTCCATGCATGAAACGGCTCCTGTCTATTTAAATTTTTGAAATCCCTCCATCTGCCACACGCCATACGGCACCGGTCTCCGCGCCGGCAAGGTCGTCCATATCCGTACAGGTCACGATGGTCTGAATGCCGGTAAGCCGCGCTAACAGCTGGCGACGGCGCGAGGGATCGAGTTCGCTCATCACGTCGTCGAGCATCAGCACCGGCCATTCACCCAATTCGTCGCGCATGACGGTCAGTTCGGCCAGGCGGATTGCCAGCGCAGCGGTGCGCTGCTGCCCCTGAGAGCCGAAAGCGCGCACCTCACGCGCGTTTACGGTGAGCAATACCTCGTCGCGGTGCGCGCCGACGGTGGTGCTCAGGCGGCGCAGATCCGTCTCGCGCGCGGCAAACAGCGCGTCCAGCTGCGCCTGCAAATTCTCGCCGCCGCGCACACAGGGCTGATAGCGCACGCCAAACTGTTCGCGCCCACCCGCAATATCCTGATAGACGTCCTGCGCCGCAACGGAGAGCTTTTCCACATATTCTGCGCGCCTGCCGGTCAGTTCCGCGCCCGCTTCGGCCAGCTGCTGATCCCACATATCCAGTGTGCCACGCATGGATGGGCTCGCCAGCGCCGCCTTCAGCGCCTCGTTGCGCTGCTTGAGCGCGCGATTGTAGCGCTGGAGCGCGTAATAATAGGCGGGGCGAATTTGTGCCAGCGTGATGTCCACCATGCGGCGGCGCTCGGCGGGGCCGTCCTTCACGGTGCGCAAATCCTCCGGTGAAAACAGCACGCCTGCTATATGGCCCATCAGCTCGCCCGAACGCGCGGCTTCGCGCCCGGCAATTTTTATTTTGCGCCTGCCCTGCGCGGGCATTATAATTTCCACATCGTGGCCACCATCGCGGCGCTCGGCACGCAGCTGCACAGATGCGAAATCCGCACCCCAACTAATCAGCTCCCGATCCTGCCGCGTGCGGTGCGAACGCCCGGCGCAGCACAAATACACGGCCTCCAGCAGATTCGTCTTGCCCTGCCCGTTATCGCCCAATAGCACATTGATACCCGTGCAGGGCACAAAATCGCATTCGGCATAGCTGCGGTAGTTTTTCAGTTTTACGTCGGTAACGCGCATGCGTTTCCTCCCCCACAACGATATTTATGGGCGCGCGCAGAACTGCGCGCGCCCATTATTGTAGCGATTATATCTGACCGGCCTTTTTGCGTGCCTCAAGCTTCTTGCGCGCCTCGGTGCCCAGCACCTTCTTGCGCATGCGGATGGATTTCGGGGTGATCTCCACCAGCTCGTCATCGTCAATGAATTCCATGGCCTCTTCCAGCGTCGGAATGTGAATGCTGGTGAGCTTGTTCGTTTCCTCGGCAGCGGCGGCGTT
>CAKUDW010000158.1 GCA_934645275.1 uncultured Clostridia bacterium | reverse complement strand
CATGTAATTCAGCTCGCAGCGCGGGCATTTAATCAGGCTCATCGCTTATCTTCCTCCCAAACGGCGCGCATACCGGCCGCCGCATCTCTCTTTTTGGCCGCGGGATCAACATTTTAAACCTGCCCGCGAATAGCTACCCTGTTATTATACACAAAAGCGTGCAAAGCGCAAGGCATAAATATGCTTTATCGTATATTTTATAATAAAGATTTTGCCCCCATGCGCCGTCAGCCCTCTGCCGGGGCGTTTCCGCTCAGCCAACGGCCCAGTTTCTGCACATCCTCAGCATAGACCTCGCGCAGCGACGGATTATAGATAATGGATGCCGGGTGATACATCGGATATATTTCCAGTTCCCCCGCCCGTATGCGCTGCCCATGCATTTCGCCGATCGTCGCCCGAGAAGAAAGCAGCGCACGCAGCGGCACGTTGCCCAACGTCACCACAATTTGCGGGGCCACGAGCTCGATTTCGCGCTTGAGCCACGGCAGAAACAGGTTGATTTCCTCGCGCGTCGGCGGCCGGTTGATGATGCGCCCAGCGGCTGATACGCGTGTCGGGCGAAATTTCACGGTGTTGGATACGTACAGATCGCTGCGATCAATACCGGCCATTTCCAGAAATTCATCCAAATTCTTACCGGCCTTGCCCACGAATGGACGACGCGCCAGCGTTTCCTGCTGGCCGGGGGCCTCGCCGATCAGCATCACGCGCGCACCAGGCTCTCCCTCGCCGTGTACCAACACCTTTTTTTCCCCTACATAGACCTCGTCGATCAGCTTTTCCAAATCCGACCGCAGCTTTTTCAGCTCCGCTTGCATGCACTATTCCCCTGCCTTGACTTCATTGAGTTTATCCCGAATTTTCTGAAAATCATCCCACGCGGCGCGCTTCATGGCCGGATCGCGCAGCAGAAACGACGGATGAAACGTAGGCATGAAAAACACACCTTTGCGTTCGAACCACTGGCCGTGTACGCGCATTACCGACAGCTCCTGATTCAGCGTGTACCGGCAAGCCACCTTGCCCAGCAGCACGATCACCTTCGGGTGCACCAGCGCCACCTGCGCGCGCAGATAGTTTATGCAGGCCGCCGCCTCGTCAGGCTCGGGATTGCGATTTTGCGGCGGGCGGCACTTGACCACGTTGCAGATGTACACCTGATCCCGCTCCAGTCCAATAGCGCGAATCATGCGCGTAAGCAGCTCGCCGGAACGCCCGACAAATGGACGCCCCTGCAGGTCCTCATCCCGACCCGGGCCTTCACCGATGAACATCAGATCGGCCTGCGGATTGCCCTCGCCAGGCACCACGTTGGTTCGCGTCTGACACAAGCGGCACTTTTCGCACGCGCTGATTTCCGTCTGAAGCTGATTCCAGCTTGTCCGCATAACGCCATCTCCATTCTCTCTGATCTGCGCTCGATAAACATAAATCCGGCAAAAGCCGGATTCATCATTTTCAACCGTCCCCCTATTCAGGCACAATAATCGCCTTCATCACGGTTTCCCACAAGGTTTTAAAAGTCACGGGCACGTCGCTGCGCAACCAGCCGAACAGCGATGAGAGCAGAATGATACACGCGATGATCACAATGATGCCTGCCACGATGAACAGGAAATCGAACATCCCCGCGAATATCTGATATTTCACCTTGCGGCGGCGCACTTCCTCGCGCGTATATAACCTGGGCACAGCTTTTCGCCCCCTTTGTAAGAAACCATGAAAATCCGTACAGTCGTAGAGCCAAATGCACGGCTGATGTAATTATAGCATATTACGGCGCAAAGTCAAACCCTATGCGCCGTATTCAATTATTTCCGCCGTCGGCGAATACCTGCTCTTACACAGCTCGGTGCGGCGCAACTCGTTGCCACTTACATCCCACCAGACCTTATAGGTCACGGCGCGATAGCCGTTCTTGCCCTTCTGCGCCACGCGCTGTTGGCCGGAAGCCAGTGAAAAGCTGACCTGATATTCCGTGGAATACTCTATGATATCCGTTTTCTCGCTTTCAAGGGTAATGGTAACCCCATCCGGAATCAGTCTGCCGAACACGCCGATGCGCACGCGTTTATCCTCCGTCAGATAACAGCCGATATAAATGCGGTCCTCCGATGTATTCGTAAAGCGCAGATCCTTATTGCCCCAGTCCACAGCCGCATCCTTACCCAGATCCACATAACTCACCGTCAGCGAATGCGGGTGACGCTCGTCAATCTGCAAATCCGCCTTAACCGCGGCGTTAAACAGCGTGGTAGACACCTGACAGATGCCGCCGCCCACCTCATCCACAACCTTGCTCTGCGAATAGGCCTTGGCCGTCTTGAAGCCGCGCGCCGTAGTACGCTCGCCCACAACCTGGTTAAACGAGAAACTCTCGCCTGGCTCCAGCGATATGCCGTCGATCATCGAAAGCGCCAGCCGGATATTTTCCAAACGATTGCTGTTCGAGGACGACGCGTCCGTCACAGCGTAGCTAATCATGCCATAGTTCGCCGCCACGTTTTCCTGAGTAATCTCTGGCTGAAGTACGTCGATCTGCATCTGCACTTCGCCGCCGCCAGCCGCCAGCACCGCTTCGACGTCCGTCACCAGCTGTGCCTGATTGAGCCTGCGCCCCAGCACCTCCGGTTCAAATTCAAAATTATAGGTCTGGGTATTAAATGAAACCAATTTGGCGTCCTGCGGCTCCTGATCCACTTGCTGCGCAATGGCCGCGGCAAACGCTTCCACCAGCGACGCCTCGCAGGGCGTGCGATTTACCGAATAGGCCGCTGCCTGGCCGCTGCCCTGCGTCATGCGAAGATAACGCTCCTCCAGCGACCCGTTACGTCCGGCGCTCCACGCGCTCGACAATGTCTGCGCATAGTCGCTCTGATAGCCAAGCTCCGCCGCGGTTACGCGCGTACCGTCGTTCAACACCGCTGCGCGATCTCGATACTGCGGCTCAATCTGGCTATTCCAGTATTCCAGCGCCTGCTCCAGCGTCATCTGCGATACGTCTATGCCCTCCACCTGCGTGCCTGCATAAAACGTCTGCCGGGCAACCACCTGCTTCATTTCGGCAAACGCCTGGTATTCCTTCGCACGCCACACGCCGAGCCCGGCCAATCCGCAAATCATCAGCGCCAGCAATAACGCGGCGAACGAGAACCCGCCGCGGTGCTTCCTGCGCCTGCGCGGCGCAGGGCGATATTCGTGCCCATAGCCGCGAGCGCGCGCATCCCTGGCGCGGCGCGGCGCGGCCTGCGGCGCACGCCGCGAAGGCACGTCCATCCGCGCGGCTTCCATATCGTAATCATACACGGCCGAGTTGCGGCGCGCCAACGGGTTTTCCTGCACCGAAACCTTTCTCTTTGCCGTATTCTTCCTCTTATTCATACCCGGCTTAGACGATCCTGCGGCACTTTTCGTTCCGCCCGCAGGCGCAGCTGAACGAACCCCGGCTCGCGCCGCGGTTGCCTTCTTTCCGGTCGAAGCGCTGCTGCGCCTCCCTGCTGCCGTTCCTGCCATAATCATCTGCCGCTCCATATCCAGATTATAACCCGATCATCGCTTAAACAATCAACATTATAAGGAAATCGCCTGCCATAATCTACCCCGTTGGGTTAATTCGGCAGGCGATTTTTTCGACAATTTCTTCCATTCATTTTGATGGATCGGGCGCATCCGAAAAGCCGCGCGCCTCGCGCAGCCTGCGAATTTCCATCTCGAAACCTTCCTCGCTGGGCGTGTAGTAGGGCATGCCCTCGGCTTCCAGCGGCGCATACTGCTGGCGAACAAAGTGACCTGGATAATCGTGGGCGTATTTATAGCCTTCACCGGAACCGACCTCTGCCGCGCCCTTGTAATGCGTATCGCGCAGATGCACCGGAACGCTCTGATATCCGCCCCTTTCGGCATCCGCCATGGCGCGATCTATGGCCATGACTACAGAATTGGATTTCGGGCTTTCGCACACGGCGATAATCGCCTGCGCGATGGGCAGCTTCGCTTCCGGCATACCAATATCCTCCAGCGCGCTCATTGCCGCCACAGCCTGAAGCATGGCCATCGGATTCGCCATGCCCACATCCTCACTGGCATGGGCGATTACCCGGCGCACGATGATGCGCGGATCCACACCCGCGCGGTTCATGCGGGCAAACCAGGCCAGCGCCGCGTCGCTGTCCGAACCTCGCAGCGACTTGCAGAAGGCCGAAAGCATGTCGTAAAACATGGATTCGTCCATTTGCAGCACGTGCGCCTGTATGGATTCCTCCGCCACCTCCAGCGTGACGTGAATCGCGCCGTCGGCTTCCATCGGAGTGGTGAGCACTGCCAGTTCCAGCGCGTTGAGCGCACTGCGCACATCGCCGTTAGCCACAGACGCGATGTGATCCAGGGCGTCGTCGTCAATCTGCACTTCCTGATCTCCGTAACCGTTAACAGGATCGGCAATGGCATTGAGCACCGCGCACTTCACTTCCTCGGCACTCAGCGGCTCAAAATGAAACAGGCGGCAGCGGCTGACGATGGCAGGCGTCATTGCAATCATCGGATTTTCGGTGGTAGAACCAATGAAGCGAATCAATCCCTGCTCGATTGCAGGCAAGATGGAATCAGACTGCGCCTTACTCCAGCGATGGCATTCGTCCAACAGCAGATAAGTGCTCTGGCCGTAAAGGCTGAGCCGCTCCTGTGCGCTGCGCAGCACCTCGCGCACATCCACAACGCCGCTGGTAACGGCGTTCAGCTTCACAAAAGCAGCGCTCGTGCTTTCGGCAATGATCGATGCCAGCGTGGTCTTGCCACAGCCGGGCGGGCCCCAGAATATGGAACTGGTGAGCCGGTCGGCTTCTATGGCGCGGCGCAACAGCTTGCCCCGACCCACAATATGCGTTTGACCAATGAAATCATCCAGCGTTCTGGGACGCATGCGGTCGGCCAGCGGCGCCAGTGCGCGTCCGGCGGCAGAAAACAGATCGTCCATACCGTTGCACGCCTCCTTGAATCCATAATTGACGGTAAGCTACTCAAAAACTGCAGCTTCGAGAAGATTTGCAAACCGCTGAATTTGCCAATCTCTGTTTATCAACAACAAAAGAGAACGCAGACAAATACCCGCGTTCCCTCTGTTTGCATTGTGTGACCTTTACTGAGCGGCCTTAGCCAGACGCTTGGC
>CAKUDW010000157.1 GCA_934645275.1 uncultured Clostridia bacterium | reverse complement strand
GTTGAATGTCGTACAGGGGTACGGGCTTACCCATGGAGCCGACCTTGTGGGCGTTGCCCATCAGGTTGGCAATGGAGAGCGTAGTTTCGGTCTGCCCGAAGCCCTCCATCAGTTTAAGGCCGGTCAGGCGTTCGAACTGACGGAATACCTCGGGGTTCATCGCCTCGCCCGCAGTGGTGGCGCGCTTTACGCTGGAGAAATCGTATAGCGAGAGATCCTGCTTGATCATCATGCGATACATTGTCGGCGGCGCACAGAAGGTCGTGATGTGATACTTGGCGAACAGCGGCAGGATGTCTGCGGCGTTGAAGCGGTCGAAGTCGTAAGTGAATACCGCGCCTTCGCACAGCCATTGACCGTAGAGTTTACCCCAGAGCGCCTTGCCCCAGCCGGTATCGGAAATGGTAAAGTGCAGGCCGTCGCGCTGTACACCGTGCCAGTAGCGGGCGGTGATATAGTGGCCCAGCGGATACTTGTAGCTGTGTACCGCAATTTTGGGGTAGCCGGTGGTGCCGGAAGTGAAGAACATCAGCATCGTGTCGTCGCCGCAGGGCGCGTTCGCAGGGCGGGTATACTTGCGGGTGAACAGCGGGCTTTCAGCGTCGTAATCATGCCAGCCCTCGCGCTGGCCGCCGACCAGAACCTTGACCTTCAGATCGGGGCAGGCTGCCTGCGCCGCGTCTACCTGAGCGGCGACGTCGCCGTCGGCAGTGCAGAGAATGGCCGATACGCCCGCCGCCTGGAAGCGGTATTCAAAGTCGTGCGCCTGCAGCTGGTTTGTGGCGGGAATGGCCACCGCACCCAGCTTGTGCAGCGCGAGGATTGAAGGCCAGAACTGCCAGTGACGCTTGAGTACCAGCATCACGCGGTCGCCGCGGTGAATGCCCAGCGAGGTGAAGTAATTTGCGGCCTGCGCGGACAGACGCTTCATGTCCTTGAAGGTGAAGCGGCGCTCGTCGCCCTCGCGGCTCAGGTGGATCATGGCAGGCTTGTCCGGATGCAGATCGGCCACCGCGTCCACGATATCGAAGGCGAAATTGAAGCGGTCGGCGTTTTTGAAGCTGATGCCCTCCAGCGCGCCGTTTTCGTTTTCGCGGACGCGGATGAACTTTTCACATACCAGATTGCCAATATTGTCCGAGGGCAAGTGGCCATCGATAATTTCCTGTTCCACCTTTTCCTCGCCCGGCAGCACCACCGCCAGAAATAGGCAGTCGCGGCCGTCCACGGCGATCATGCCGTGCGGGGTAGAGGAATTGTAGTAGATGGAGTCGCCCTCGTTCAGAATCTCAATGTGGTCGCCCACCTGCACCTTCAGCGTGCCGCTGAGAATCAGGTCAAATTCCTGGCCGGAATGCGTGGTGGTGTGAATGGGTTTATGCTGCTGCTCGGGGTCGAAGTCGTAGCGCACCCAGTAGGGCTCGGCGATTTTCTGGCGGAATTTGGGCGCCAGGTTTTGAATGCGGATGCCGCGTTCCTGCGCGGTGGTGATGCCGCTGCCCTTGCGCGTGACCGTGTAGTTGGAAAGGTGGGCGCTGCTGCCTTCGAGCAGATCGGTAATTTCGATGCCGAAAGCCAACGCGCACTTGTGGATAAACGTAAAGGGCAAATCCACCGCGCCGGATTCATACTGACGGTACTGCTCAAGCGAGAGCTCCGTCTTTTCCGCCATCTCTTCCACGCTGTAATTCATGATGCCGCGCATTTCTCGGATGCGCAGTGCGATTTCTTGCAGCTGACTGAGCGTGCTGTTCATAGATTTTCTCCAACCTTTCTCCGTTTTTTCGGGCGGTTCCGAAACAGAGCATAAAAAAGCACCCGCCTCAAAACCATTTTCGCTTTGAGACGGGCGCTGAAAAGCGCTCGCGGTACCACTCAAATTGCAACCCCTTTACAGGCTGCCACCTCTTCGGACTCCAACAAGCCCTATGCACTCACGCGGCATGCGCGGAAGACCTTACTGCAAATTTTCAGATCTTCAACTCGGAAGCGATGGGCATACAAAGCTTTCATCACCGGTTCACACCTGCCACCGGCTCTCTGAACATGACCGCTTCAGCCGTCTTCGTCATCGTCTTTCTGGTTTGTATTCAGTTGTTGGATGTGATGTTATCACAAGCTCGCCGGTTTGTCAACCGACTTCGGCAGGATTTAACAAGCATCGCGCGGAAATAATATATTGTGAAAATCTGACATATCCGCATTTTTCTGCGTCTTAATTAGTGAGGTGAGCACCGGTAGTTTATGGATGAGCACGAATATCAGCGGCAGATAACCGCCTGTTTGCCCAGACTATATCGCACCGCGCGGGCGGTGCTGCAAAACGACGCCGACTGTGCGGACGCGGTTCAGGAGGCAATATTTCAAGGCTGGCGCAAGCGGCGTCAGCTGCGCGACAGCACGCGCTTCCAAGCATGGATGCTGCGAATTACGCTGAACGAATGCCGGAATCTGCAGCGTCGGAGCCTGAAGCAGCTGCGCGCTGTGAGCGCGGCCATCGATGAAATGCGCGTGACGTCCACTGCGCGCGGCCCGAACGAGGAATTGGAGGCGGCGCTTTCCGAACTGCCGGAGAAATACCGGCTGCCGATCGTGCTGCACTATATCGAGGGCTATGCCACGCGGGAAATTGCGGAGATTATGGGAATTCCGGAGGGCAGATTGCGCGAACGGATGCGTACGGCCCGACAGCGCTTGGAAAGGATGCTGAATCATGAAGCAAACAGATAATCGCGATGCCCTGCGCAGTTGCGACTGGCAGCGGGTATGGGAAAAGACGCCCGAATGTGTGACGGATGGCATGCACGCGGCGTTTGACCGCATTCATGCCCGCGAAGTTCGCCGCAGGCGGGCGCGGAGAATCGCGCTGTGCGCCGCATGCGCGGCATTGGCGCTGGGGATAACCGCGTACGGCGTGCGCACGCGCCTGAGCAACCGGCTCGATCATGTGGCGCAGCCTGAAATCGAGGCGTTGGTGTTGACGCAGGACAGCGAAGTATTTGCCGCCAACGCCGATCCCTGTTTTCATCTTCACGCCGACTGCCCGCAGGCAGACGAAAACTGCGTGGCGCTGAAGCTGGTTTCAGCGCTGGAATTCGATAAGACGCTCTGCCCGGTCTGCGGTGCAAACGTCGTGATTGCATCGGAGAAGAATTGATACGGAAAGGGAAAGAAGCATGAAGCGAATTGTATGTATGCTGCTGGCGGCGATTATCTGCATGTCGAGCGCGGCGCTGGCACAGGATGAATACTACACGGATAAGGCGGATGTTTACTATCACGAACTTAAGAATTGCGGCGGCGCGGCAGGGCGCGTGCCTATTACCGAGACGGCTGCGGCGGAATTTCAGAAATATGCCTGCCCTGTTTGCGTCCGGGTTGAGGACGATGGCGCGGATGTGCGTGCGGCAGCGCGCGGGGGCACGATCGTTGTGCGCTTTTCGGATGAATGGGTTTATGGCCATGAGCTCACGAGCGTTTTTGGTTTTATGTCCGACGAGGTCAGCAATGGCGGCGAAGGCTGGGTGCGGCTGGGAGAATACCTGCACGGCGCGCGCTATGCGGATTTTCTGGCGGATTACGCCGATGATGACAGGGCTGAAGGGCGCTGCTGCGTGCCGTATGTGTTGGGTACGGGCAAGCCGGACGGGGACGATTGGAAGGATTTGAAAATGAGCGCGCGGCACATCGGCGCGTCGTGGTATATCGTGATTCGTCCAGACAGTAAATTTGGGAAAAACTGGCGCATGTATTGGCGCGTGTCGTCGTATGCGCTCAGTTTCGCATCGAATACACTGACCGCAGAGTTTGATTTGCAGACGCTGGAGGAAAACAGACTGATGCAGCTGGAAAGCTTCAAGGGTGCAAAGCCTGAATATCAGCGCGACGGCGATTTGCAGATCAGCGTTTTCAGCGCGTTGGACGGGCACATTGCGGTGTTTTCTCAAAAGCGCGCAGAGGTGCTGGCAGACGCGCGGCTCATCATTGGCGGGCATGATATTGGCGTGCAGATCAGCGGCTATGCGGATGGCGAGAACGCCGTGTATTGTTGCGCGCTGACCGAGGCGGAGCTGGCGCAGTTGCAGCGAGGAGCGAGCGCAGAAATCGGACCTGCTTCGAATAATGCTTGAATCCGGGATTGATATTTGCTTTGGAACGTGGTAATATTTAAGCATTAGGGGGAGGAATTTACGCATGCGCAAGACTATATTGTTAAACTCGAATATATCGTCTGTAATTTCAAAAATGGGACATACCGACATGCTCACCGTAGGGGATTGCGGTCTGCCCGTGCCAAAGAATGTGGAGCGCATCGATCTGGCGCTGAAGCTCGGCGTGCCGCGTTTTTTGGAGGTATTGGATACGATTTTGGAAGAATTGTGTGTGGAAAAGATTATCCTGGCAGAAGAAATCAAGGCAGTGTCGCCTGAGATGCACGATGAGATCTTGCGCCGGTTTCCGGGAGATATTAAGGTGGAATATGTGCCGCATGAGGCGTTTAAGCAGAAAACTGCGGAGTCCAGAGCCGTGGTGCGCACGGGAGAATGCACGTCCTACGCAAATATCATCCTTTGCTCGGGCGTAACTTTCTGATTCCTGGTTTACAAGCCTGCACTTCTGTGGTATAATAAGCGGACTCGAAAGACAGAATGAAGGAGGGAGGTGCGGCATGGCCGGCGATAAAAAGTCCATAAAAATGGTCGCCCAGAACCGGCGTGCGCGGCACGACTACTTCGTTCTGGACAGCTGGGAGGCCGGCATTGAGCTCAAGGGCACGGAGGTAAAATCCATGCGGCTGGGCAAATGCAATCTGAAGGATTGCTACGCACAGGTAGTCAACGGTGAAATGCTGGTGTATGGCCTGCACATCAGTCCCTATGAAAAGGGCAGCTATTTCAATACTGACCCGCTGCGTCCGAAGCGTTTGCTGATGCACAAGGCAGAGATTCGCAAGTGTCGTCAGCAGGTGATGGAGCAAGGGCTGGCGTTGATTCCGCTTCAGGTCTACTTAAAGGATGGACGGATGAAGCTGGAACTGGCGCTGTGCAAGGGCAAAAAGCTGTACGACAAGCGCGACGACATGGCGCGTCGCGATGCCAAGCGCGATATCGAGCGCTCCATGAAGGAACGCTATTGATATATGATCGTGGGGCCGTATTCTGGTTTCGACGG
>CAKUDW010000156.1 GCA_934645275.1 uncultured Clostridia bacterium | reverse complement strand
TTGCAGTCCTGCAGGAATGCCCAGCGCAAGTACGCGGCGCGATTGCTCGCGGTGAAAGCGCAGCTGCGACGGCCTGAGCGCGCAGTCGTCCTTCTCACGCAGCAGGTGCACCACAATAAGAATGGCCGACACATATTGTGAAATGATGCTTGCCAGCGCTACGCCGTCCGCTGCCATTTTGCAGCAGATCACGAAGAACAGGTTCAAAATAATGTTCAGGACCCCGGCGACAGTCAGATACAGCAGCGGACGGCGCGTGTCGCCGTTGGCGCTCATCACGCCGTTGCCGAAATTAAACACACCCAGCGCCGGCATGCCCAGCGCGTAGATGCGGAAATAGAGCACTGCGCCGTCGATCAGGTCATCTTTGGTGTTCATCAGCTTGAGCATCGGCTTGGCCAGCAACAGGCACAGAATGCTGATGACGACGCCCGCCAACAGGCAGATCAGCAGCGAGGTATGCACGGTCTCCACCGTTTCACGGCGGCGTTTTGCACCTAGGTGCTGTGCTACCAGCACGTTTACGCCGCTGCCCAAGCCGATCAGAAAACCGGTGAACAGCGAAACCAGCATCGAAGTCGAGCCCACGGAACCTAACGCCTGCGCGTTGGCAAAGTTGCCGACAACGGCTACATCAGCCATGTTGAAGGTGACCTGCAATATTTGCGACAGCATCAACGGCATGCTGAATATGAATATTTTCCACCAGAGCGAACCCTGCGTCATGTCCATGGTGTCCTGATGACCAACGCGATGAAACAAGCCTTTCTTTTGCATGAAAATCCCGTACTCCATTGCGATGAAATTAGCGCCCGAAGCGCGAGATTCATTATAGCGCCGTTTGATGCCGCCGTCAATGATATATGTGTTATCGGACTGTCAATAAAATACTCTGCTCGCGCGATTAACGGCGGCTGCAAATTGCACGCATGCGTATGAGCGTGCATGCAACTTTACAACCGCCGCTTCACATTTTGCAGGTAAATATGCAATTGTGCTGCTATTTCATTTTCTTCAGTTTGGCCGTGTTCGCCACCACGATCAGCCGCATACCGGGTTGAATCGGCGCCGTGGGATTCACGGAAATATCTGCTTTGCCGTCACGAATTACGGCAATCACATTGATTTCATGCTTTTCACGCAGTCGTAACTCGGCCAGACTCTTGCCGATCCATTCGTCGCGCACGGTGAGCTCCACAATGGAAATCTGCTCGGAGAGCTCTGCCATGTCGATGAAGCCGGAACTGAGCAGACTTCGGGCGAGCCGCTTGCCGGATTCATTTTCGGGAAAAACAACCCTGTCCGCGCCGACGCGGCTGAGAATCCGACCATGCATTTCGTTGCGGCACTTCGCAATTACCGTGGATACGCCCGCCTCCTTGCACAACATTGTGGCCATGATGCTGGCTTCCATGCTTCCTGCCATGGCGATAATTGCGGTATCCACATTGGCGATTCCCAGCTTGGCGATGACCTCTGGATCAGTTACATCCGCGCACTTGCAGACCGGCAGAAACGGCATGGCATTTTCCACAGCGGTTTCGTCGTGGTCCACGGCGATGACTTCCGCACCGTTGGCGCAGAGTTCGCTGGCAACGGCGCTGCCGTAACGCCCGAGGCCGAACACGGCGTAGGTTTTATTGATGCTCATATTTTCCTCCTGGAACGCGGCTGCGCCTTTACGTCAGCCTATGCTGATTTCTTCGATGGGGTTTCGAATGGTGTTTTCGCCTCTGTTTCCACCGCTCAGTGCAATCGCCAGAGAAATTGGGCCGACGCGGCCGAAATACATGGTGGCACAGATGATCAGCTTGCCCCAGAGATTCAGCTGGCCGGTCAGACTGCGCGTGAGGCCGACGGTAGCGGTGGCGCTGATCGTTTCATAGAGTATATCAAGCGCGGGCGCGTCCGTCACGGCGGAGAGCAGCACTGTGGATATAAATGCCGTTAGAAACGAGCAGCAGATCACGGCCATGGCCTTGCGAATCGCAGTTTCGGAAATTCGGCGATGAAAGAGGTTAACATCGTGCCTGCCGTGAATCACGGAGAGCGCCGTCGCCAGCGCCACGGCGGCCGTCGCGGTCTTTACGCCGCCGGCCGTGCCCACGGGCGAGCCGCCGATGAACATCAGCAACAAAGAGAGTATTGCGGAGGCGTTTGTCAGGTTTTGCTGCGGTACGGTGGCAAAGCCCGCGGTACGCGTGGTAACCGATTGAAATAGCGCTGCCTGAAGCCGTTGAAGCGGTGTGAAATTGCCGAAGGTTTCAGGATTGCCGCTCTCGAAAATCAGAAAGCCGCAGGTGCCCGCCAGAAGCAGCGTCAGCGTTGTAGATATGGCGATTTTGCTGTGCAGCGTGAGCCCGGCCCAGAGGCCGCCGCCATGCCCCTGTCGCCGTCTGCGGACGACGCGCACCACGTCCCACCAGACGATGTAGCCAATGCCGCCCAGCACGATCAGCGCACAAGTCACGCTGTTCACCAACGGATTGAGCACGTAATCGCACAGGCCGTTGGCGGAAATGACGTCAATGCCTGCGTTGCAAAAGGCCGAAACCGAATTGAAGATGGATATCCATATGCCGCGCAGACCAAAATCCGGAATAAATACCGCCATATACAGCAGCGCGCCCGCGCCCTCAATCGCCAGCGTGCCGAGCGTGACCTTTCGGACAAACCTGAGCAGACCGGACAGCGTGTCCAGATTGAAGGAATCCTGAATCAGCAGGCGACCGGAAATGCCGATTCGGCGGTGCGTCAGCATCATGAACCACGCCATCAGTGTGATTACGCCCAGCCCGCCAATTTGAATCAGCATGAGTATCACGATCTGTCCAAAGGTGCTCCACGCGGTAGCGGTCGGCAGCGTGACCAGGCCTGTGACGCAGGCCGAGGTCGCGGCAGTGAACAGCGCATCTACATAGGCTACGCGTTTGCCGTTTGCGGCGGCGATGGGCAGACTCAGCAGCAGGCTTCCAGTCAGAATCAGTGCCAGAAAACCCAGGAGAATCAGCTGTGCGGTGCTCAGACGGGGCCTGGTGTGTGAAAAGGCGCCCGCGGGCTTGCGCTTTCTGGCATGCCGCAAAGCTTCGATATCTATCATGGCTACTCCTTGTCAATGCGTTCAATCGAGCCGTTCACTGCGGTAGATCGTACCGCTTTCCAGATCCTTCCACAGAAGCTGGCCGTCGCAAAGCGTCATGTAGGAGTGCGCGCTGCCATTTTTCGGAATGGATACAGAGCCGGGATTGATGTAGGTGAAATCTTCGTGCCGGTTGAAGGCAGGCACATGCGTGTGGCCGCAGAGCAGATAGTCGCCCCTGGACAGCGGCGGGGGGGTGGTTTCGCCGAAGGTATGGCCGTGCGTGAAATAGAGCAGGTGCGCGCCGAGGGGCATTACGCCATAATCGGCCATAACCGGGAAGTGCAGCACCATCTGATCGACCTCTGCCTCGCAATTTCCGCGCACGCAGAGCAGCTGCTCGCGCACGCCGTTGAGCATTTCGATTACGCGCTTGGGCGCATACTCGTCCGGCAGATCGTTGCGCGGTCCATGGTAGAGCAGATCGCCCAGCAGCAGCAGCCGGTCCGCATTCTCAGCGCGATAAGCATCCAGCATTCGTGCGCACCACACGGCGGAACCATGGATATCTGAAGCAATCATAATTTTCATTTTTCTATCCTCCAATAAGGAAATGGATTTGTTGGGCAGGAAAATATCTCGCCCAAGTGCTATTATAGCATGAAAAACCGCGCTCGGCAAATAGCAAAGCGCGGTAGAGATTTTAAATTCAAATGCTTACTTGCGTAAATCCGGCTGCGAATTCTTACAGAAGAATTCCTTCGTCAGCTTGAATACCACCGGTGAGAGCAACGCGACGGCAATCAGGTTCGGGATCGCCATCAGGCCGTTGAGCGTATCGGCGATGTCCCACAGCAGACCGAGCTTTACAGTCGCGCCCAAGATGGCGACCAGCGAGAATACCACCAGATAGGGCTTTACGACTTTTTGTCCGAACAGGTATTCAATGCAGCGCGAGCCGTACAGGCCCCAGCCGAGAATCGTGGAAAATGCGAAGCAGCAGATGGCGATTGCACCAAAGATGGCCGCCCAGGAGCCGTAGGTCTGCGTGAAGCTGGAAATCGTCAGTTCCGCGCCAGCAGGCTGGCCATAGACCGGCGCGTTGCCCGCGCAGAGCACGATGAAGGCCGTCATTGTGCAGATCACGATGGTGTCCATGAATACTTCGAAGATGCCATACAGACCCTGACGAACCGGATGATCGGTATCGGCGGAGGCGTGCGCCATCGGCGCGGAGCCGAGACCGGCCTCATTGGAGAAGATACCGCGGGAAATACCGCGCTTCATCGCCATGAACATGCTGCCCACGATGCCGCCGGTGACCGCGCGGGGCGTGAACGCGCCTTCGAAAATATCCCTAAAGGCCTGAGGAACCAGTTTGATGTTGATTACGATGATGCCCAGACCCAGCAGGATATACAGAATCGCCATGAACGGCACCAGTCGCTCCGTAACGCTGGCGATGCGCTTTACGCCGCCCACCAGAATAATCATTACGATCAGCGCCAACGCCACACCGATAACCCAGTTCAGCAGCATGGAACCCTGACCGCCGAAGCTGACGATGGCAGAATTGATGGAATCCTTAATGGAACCGACCTGGGTAGCATTGCCGATGCCGAACGACGCCAGCGTGCCGAATGCCGCAAACAGCACGGCCAGCCACTTCCAGCCCTTGCCCAGACCGTTGGTGATGTAGTACATCGGGCCACCAACGTATTCGCCCTTTTTGTTCTTTTCACGATAGTGCACAGCCAACGTGACCTCGGCGAATTTGGTACACATGCCCAGCAGCGCGCTGACCCACATCCAGAATACCGCGCCCGGGCCGCCCAGGCAGATCGCGCCCGCGACGCCGGCCACGTTGCCGGTGCCCACCGTCGCAGCCAGCGCAGTGCAGACCGCCTGCCAGGGTGTAATGGAGCCGTGGCTCGCTTCCTTCTTGTGGAAAATCTTGCCCAGCGTTTCCTTCATGGCAGTGCCGAATTTGCGGAACTGGAAGCCCTTGGAGCCCAGCGTCAGGAACAGGCCTACGCCCAGAATCAGAATCATGGCGGGCCAGCCCCAGACCACGTTATTTACCGCGCTGTTGATGTCGGCCACCTTGTCCAGAAAGCCGCGGCTTTCCACATCAATTTCTTCCACGGCTTCCTCAGC
>CAKUDW010000155.1 GCA_934645275.1 uncultured Clostridia bacterium | reverse complement strand
GCCGGTCTGTCCGCGGCGGCGTTCCTCGTGCGCGACGCGCAGATGCCCGGCGAAAACATCACCGTGTACGACCAGCTGCCGGTGTTCGGCGGCTCCATGGACGCGGCGGACAGCGCGGCGGGCGGCTATGTGTCCCGCGGCGAGCGCGAGCTGGAGCCGTACATGGAGTGCCTGTGGGATCTGTTCGGCAGCATTCCCTCCCTCTATGAGGAAGGCCGCACGGTTCTGGACGAAACCCGCGAGTGCAACAAGAACTGGGAGATCGACTCCAAGCATCGCCTGTGGGAGCGGGGCTTCAAGCCGCACGACGAAACCACCATGGGGCTGACCCCCGCCATTCAGGAGCAGATGATCAAGATGATGCTGACTCCCGAAGAGGAACTGGAGGACGTGACCATCGAGCAGTGGTTCGACAAGGAATTCTTCCACAGCCAGCTCTGGTATTACTGGAGCGCCATGCTGGCCTTCCAGCCCTATCACAGCCTGATTGAAATGCGCCGCTACGCCGTGCGCTTCATGCATCAGCTGCACCTGATCAAGAGTCTGCGCGGCATCCTGCGCACCAAGTATGACCAGTGCAACAGCCTGATTCGCCCGCTGGAGAAATATCTGGCCGATCACGGCGTGAAGTTCGTTTCCGACGCGACGGTGACGGATATGGACATTCGCATCGACGGCAGCGACAAGACCGTGGCCGCGCTGCGCATCGGCGATGAAGTCGTGCCCGTGGCGGACGACGATCTCGTGTTCTTCACCAACGGCTCCATGACCCAGAATTCCACCCAGGGCAGTATGACCGAAGCGCCTGTCATGAACCGCGATACCCAGCACAAGGGTTGCTTCACCCTATGGGAGAACCTTGCCAAGAAGTGCCCGGAATACGGCCATCCTGAGAAGTTCGCCTTCGACCCTGATCAGAGTAACTTCGTTTCCTGCTCCGTGACCGTGCGCGACTATCCTGAGTTCTTCGAATACCTCGCCAAAAAGACCGGCAACCCCACTGGCAAGGGTGCCTGCTCCACCTTCGTGGACGCGCCGTGGTTCATCAACTACAACGTGCCGCTTCAGCCCGTAGCGCCCGACCAGCCGGAAAACGTGCAGTTCATGTGGTTCTACGGCCTGCACGCCAACAACCGCGGCACGTACACCAAGAAGCCCATGACCCAGTGCTCCGGCGAGGAGATTATGCGCGAGTTCCTGTACTACTGCGGCCTTGAGGACAAGATCGACGAGATCATGCCCCACATCACTGCCATTCCTGTGGTGATGCCCTATATCACCAGCCAGTTCATGCCGCGCAAGCTGAAGGATCGCCCGGAGGTCATTCCCGCGGGCAACAGGAACCTTGCCTTCATTGGCCAGTTCGTGGAGCTGGAGGGCGACGTGGTGTTCACGGTTGAAACGTCTGTCCGTACTGCCATGATCGCGGTCTACCGCCTGCTGCATCTGGACCGGCCCATCACGCCGCTGTTCCAGGGCCAGTACGACATCCGCATGGTCAACGCGGGCATGAAGATGATGCTGGGCAAGGACAAGATCGAGGTCAGCGACCTGCCCAAGATCAACCCGCTGAAGATCAACCAGACCCTACATCAAATCGTGGACGCGATCAACAGCATTCCGTCCGTGCCGGAATACTACGCCGAACGAGAGGAAAATCAGTAACTTCAAAAAAGAGGCAGACTTGCATGAAGCTGTATGATTTTCTGTATCATCCTCGCAAGCCCGAGGGCATTGAGAATCGCAGGGCATATTGTCGGCGGCTGCATCACGGTGAAGGATTCCGGCTGGGAAATGAGCCTGATGCTCTACGACCAGGACTACTTCCCGAATCAGCGCGTCAACAACGAGGATTGCCTGTGGGGCGACGGCCTGTTCGGCGAGCGCTGCGGCAACTACATCAAAAAGCCCATGGCAGAATGCACGGGCGAGGAAATCCTGACGGAGATTCTCTATCACTTCAACCTCATGGATATGAAGGACGAGGTGCTTGCGCACGCGCACGTTTCCACCTGCATGATGCCCTACATCACCAGCCAGTTCATGCCCCGTACCTGCACCGACCGCCCCAAGGTTGTGCCGAACGGCTGCACGAATCTCGGTTTCATCGGCCAGTTTGTCGAGGTGCCGGACGATGTGGTGTTCACCGTGGAAACCTCCGTTCGCACGCCGCTGGAGGCTGTGTATCAGCTGAGCGGGCTGGATAAGGAGATCATCGAGGTCAATCCCGCGCAGTACGATATGCGCTACTTCAAGCAGCAGATCATGAAGTTCAACGCCATCAAGGGCGATTTCACTTCAAAGGATTTGCCAAAGATCAACCCGCTGAAAATGAAGGAAATCGAGAAAGAGCTGCTCTACAAGATTAATCACATTCCACCCTACTACATCATGTATCAGGGCCGGGATAAGAGCGTGACGCTCAAGGAGTCCGTGCTGAATTCTGAGTATCCGAAAGAATAAGTAAAAGGGGCGTCCGGTGCTGAAAGGCGCTGGGCGCCCTTTGCGCAGGAGGCGCATTGTTTATGAAAGAACTTCGCTGGATCGCGCTGATTCTCGCCATCGCGGTAATCCTGATGGGAATCCAGACTTGCGGCCTGTACCAGCAGCAAAAGACACTCCAAACCGCATTGGATCAGGCGGAAACGGAGCTTACGCAAATCCGGGAAAGCTTGGACAGCATTTCGGAAACGAGCCGGATTTTCAATGAATTCTGGCAGCAGATCGAGGAAAAAGAAGGTATCTTCAGCTGGATCAAGTGACGACTGCCTTTTTAGCGTTCATATTGTACCACCCACTTCATGACCGTTCCCCTTCATATGCCCACTTAAAACGAACCGTGTTTTGCAAGGAGGGCCGTTGAATGACGAGCAAAACAAATACGTTTTCCCAGCAGGAATCGAGCAGCTATGCGGTGGAATTGGCCACTTCTCTGGGGAAGCGCATCGGGAAGCTGCAGATTGATTTTTTCGAAGATCATTTTTCAGGGATTCTCAGCCTGATGAAAGCGGATAACCCGATTCACGGGCTACGTTTGGAAAATGGAACGTGTGTCCTGAACGGAACCATCCGCACGATGATGAACATCTACTCCTTTGAGGGAGAAGGTTTCATTCAGCCGGAGCGAATCGAATTGCTCCTGCACTACGCGGGAGTAAACCTGCCGCTGCTCGGCATCAAGGAAAAGGAATAGTTCACATCTTTTTCCTGATTCATCTTATTCAAGGAGCTTTGTACCACATATGCCGCCATTAGACCATATTCTCCCACTTTTGCAATATTCCCGCCAGTTCCGGCGTCAGCCGTTGGCGGCACTCCTGCTTCAGCTCCTCCGATACACCGTAAAACGCCTCGGCGATGCTGCCGGTGATAGCGGCCAGCGTGTCGCTGTCGCCGCCGAGGGATACCGCCGTGCGGAGAGCGTCCTCAAAGCCCGCACTTTCCAGAAAAGCAATGATTGCTTGTGGTACGGTCTCCTGACAACTTTCCACATGGCGGTATACAGGACGGATCTCATCGCAGGTACGGCTGAGATTATAACCAAACTCGTGCTCCACCTGTGCCTTGATGTTCACCTTACTATAGCCGGTGCGCGCGAGAAAGATGGCTGCGGCGGTCGCCTGCGCGCCCTTAATGCCCTCCAGGTGGTCGTGCGTCACCTCGGCGGTGAGCCGTGCCAGATGCAGTACCTCTGTCATATTTTCTGCCAGCCAAGCCGCGGGAGACACCCGCATGGCGCTGCCATTGCCATAGCTGTTATAGGGCCGCGGATCGTCCTCGTGCAGCCAACTGCCAAACCGCGCGCCATAGCCCCTGTCAGGATAGGCGCGCCCCAGCCGCTGCATCTCCCGCACCAATGCCGCCTTGATGACGGCGTCATCCTGTCCGCAGGTATTCATCAGGGCTTTTGCCACGGCCAATGTCATCACCGTGTCATCGGTGAATTCGGAACGCCGGCTGAACAGCGGAAAGTTTTTGGCCTTATAGTTGTTGTGGTCGAATTCATAGGGGCTGCCTACGATATCACCTAAAATCGCTCCGTACATACTTATCATCTCCCCCGCTTCTGCACATCCTCGTCGATGAGGCGCTTCCATTCAGCACTGAGCAATCTTGCCGCGCGGACGCTGCACGCGACCTTACCGATGCTGTCCGCTCCCAGCCCCGCCATAGGGCCGTTGCATTCAAGGATGAAAACCAGTTCCGTCATATGTTTCATAAAACCACCTCCTGCAATTTGTTATATTTAGGGTAGCAAATCGCAGGAGGGCATTGGTCGCTTTCAAAGCGACATTTTTACGCGCCGATCAGATTTTGGTCAAAGGCAAACAAAGCCTCGTTGATTTCAAAGACGTTATAGTTCCCTTGCTCCACGAAATACTCCACGATGATGTCAAACTTGTTAGCGTGGGAGAGCGCAAAGCCCGCCTTCATGAGCATATCCTTCATTTCCACAAGCGGCAGCTCAAGGGCAATGGCAAAAGCAATCACAGTCGTTTTAGAAGGTTTGTAGAACTTGTCCGAGCGAATCTTCGAGAAGAGCTTCCGGTCAATATTTGCCCTCTTGTAGCACTGCGCGTCTGTTATGCCGATTTCATCGATCTTCCGCAACAACATCTCTGAAAAGCTCTCGTCGATCTGTCCCAGCGCATCATCAAGAGTTGCCGTCTTTGGGCAGGCAGCTGCCGCCGAGGCTGGATGCACGCGCTTTTCGATTGCATCTTCACAAGCGGATGACTCGCAAGGCATCTGATCTTCCATTCGAAAGGCATTCATTCTACGCAGTCGCTCGGAACAATCATCGGTATGTTCATTCACATATCGGTCATCTATGTACGCCGCGATATCGGCAAACAGCTTGCCGCTGAGCTGATAGGCTTTTCGGTCAAAGATGACGATGTAAACCTTCATCTCATTTTCGAGAAGGAAGCTGCTAATGGTATTAATCGCAACCTTGAGCGCCTGATCCTTGGGGTAGCCGAAAATACCGGAGGAAATCAACGGGAATGCAACCGACTCGCAACCATATTCTTTCGCCAGCATGAGCGAAGTCTGATAACAGGAAACCAGCAATTCATGCTCGCCGCGCCGCCCATCATACCAGCGCGGACCGACTGCATGAATGACATACTTGCAGGGCAGCTTATACCCCTTCGTGACTTTTGCACTCCCGGTTTTACAGCCGTGGAGCGTTTCGCATTCTGCCAGCAGCTCCGGCCCTGCTGCGCGATGAATGCAGCCGTCTACACCACTGCCACCCAGCAGCGAC
>CAKUDW010000154.1 GCA_934645275.1 uncultured Clostridia bacterium | reverse complement strand
GTTTCGGCCCTCTCGAGCTCTCCCCTTGGTTTTTCGACAGACTGCAACTCCCTTCAGCAGTCGAAAAAGAGCGCCTGCGTAACGGCGATGCCGGGCGGCACCACAAGAAATTGCCGATCCCAGTTTCCCGAAACCAGTTTTTCCAGAAGGATATTGCTGCCCGGAACAAAATCCAGCTCCGCGTGAATTCGGTCGGCGTCCAGCTGTGCCTGTTCCACATAGTCCGGATCATAGCAGTCATACAGCCCGTTGTCCACGATGTCCAGATGATGGTAGTGTTCAAAATACCCATCAAATATCGCGTCGGCCTCGGCCCTGTCGTGCTTTGCCAGAAGATCGTTATAAATATCCGATATGGAAAAACCATTTCTGCCTTCCCCAAACAGATACATGTGGCCCGGCTGCTTCAAATCCGGCGCATACT
This sequence comes from uncultured Clostridia bacterium, assembly GCA_934645275.1. The sequence goes on along the minus strand of CAKUDW010000154.1, from coordinate 4,969 downwards.
GCTGCGGAGTCGTCAGCGTCAGCGCCACGCAATCGGTGACCCGCGGAATTACCAGCGTCCGGTTACAGGCGACGTCCTGCCAGGAACCGCCGCAAAAGCCCATGGCTACAAGAACCGTATCCGCTTCATCGGGCAATTCAGACAGGGTTTTCAGTATGTGCGTCCGCATTTGGGAGGGCTCCGCGTGGTACTGGCGATCCAGTTCCACCACCGGATAATCCGTTTTGCAGGCTATCTGGGCCTGAGCAACAAAATTGAGCAGCGTCGCACAGGATAAAATCACCGTACCGCCCGTCGCTGGTTTCTTATTTCTGGTCATTCGGCATTTCCTCCTTCAGCCGGCAAAACAGATGGCTAAGCGCGAACATGAGCGTTTCATAGTGCATGTAATCGAGAATGTTCCTGTCCACCAGAATCTGCAAACTGGCCGGGAAATCTTCATCGGCTTCCCAGAATCGCAAAACCAACGGAAGAAACGGAAAAAAATTCAGGCCGAAGGCAACGTCTCCATTTTGCAGTTCGATTCCAGATAGCGCCCTGCAGGCTTCCCGCAGCTGACTGGTTCTGCCGTTAAAGGCATCGGCCGTCTGCTGAAAAATGCCGTTTCCGCGAACCATACTTCCCGCCCTGACGGCAGATAGGGAATTCACATTTACAAATTCACGGGCCAAATGGCAGCCGTCCTTTGAATAGCAGAGCACATCGTAAATCGTCATGGTTTCATCATAGTTTGCATCGTGCGCACTCTTAAAGCCGTCGTCCGACCATTGAACTGCGCCGGATTTTCTGTGAATGCGGTAGGTATGCCCAACAAACGACAGGTACAGATACTCCCGGTCGGAATTCAATGCGAATTTCTGAATCATCTTCGCCTGATCATACTTCAAAAATGATTCTGCCATCGCAATTTTCATTTTCTCATAATTGGAAAACTCAGCCGGCATACGAACCTCCTGGCTAGATGCGCCCCGCATTTTTCGTTATAATGATGATAGACCAACCGGCCGGTAAAGTCAACCGCGCGTCGGACGGCGCTGCGCAAACCAGACCGGCGCCGCAAAATGCATCAAAAAATGTATATTCGCATAATTATTCATAAATTGTGCATATTTCGTTAAATAACGCCGCAGGCACTTGAATTTTCAGGCGTTCGGATGTATAATCCATTCATCAACCGGGAGCAATCCCGATTCACATTCAACCAAACTGATTCGGAGGTAAACTATCATGAAAAAGATCGTTGCAATCGCACTGGTAATGATGTTTGTTCTCACCGGCATGGCCATGGCCGAGACCCTGAAGATGGGCACCAACGCTTCCTTCCCGCCCTATGAGTACTACGACGACGAGACCGGCGAAATCGTGGGCATCGACGCCGAAGTGGGCGCCGCCATCGCCGAAAAGCTGGGCTATGATTTCGAAATCGTGGATATGGACTTCGACGCCATCATCCCCGCCGTCACCACCGGCAAGGTTGACTTCGGCATGGCCGGCATGACCGTGACCGAGGAGCGCCTGCAGAATGTGGACTTCTCCATCAGCTACGCCACTGGCATTCAGGCCGTCATCGTGAAGGAAGACAGCCCGATCACCACCGTGGACGATCTCTTCGCCGAGGGCGCGAACTACACCATCGGCGTGCAGCAGGGCACCACGGGCGACATCTACTGCTCCGGCGATATCGAGGACGCGGGCCTGGGCACTGTGGAACGCTACAAGACCGGCGCGGACGCCGTGCTGGCGCTGACCAGCGGCAAGGTTGACTGCGTGGTCATCGACAACGAACCCGCCAAGAACTATGTGGCCGCCAACGAAGGCCTGAAGATTCTGGATACCCAGTATGCGGTCGAAGATTACGCCATCGCGCTGGCCAAGGGCAGCGAGCTGACCGAAAAGGTAAATGAAGCGCTGCAGAGCCTGATCGACGACGGCACCGTGGCCGCAGTGGTCGAAAAGTACATCCCCAGCAAGTAAACACTGAATATAGACCTAATGCGGGATTCCCGGATTCTGCCACAGAATCCGGGAATCTTCGACGTCATCCATTTGAACATACGCGAGGAGGAGAAGGATCGTGCAAGCCTGGTTTGAAAAGCTGAAAGCAGACTTCATACTGAATTTCGTGCAGGCGAACCGCTGGAAATACCTGCTGAACGGCCTGGGAAATACGCTGCTGATCACGCTGTTGGCCTGTCTGCTGGGCATTGTGATCGGCGTGGCGATTGCCATGGTGCGTTCCACCTATGACAAGACCCGCGAGGGCGCGCGCAAGACGCTGGGGCGCAAGCTCTTCGGCGTGCTGAATGAAATCTGCCGCATCTATCTGACGGTGCTGCGCGGTACACCCGTGGTGGTGCAGCTGATGATCATCTTCTTCGTGATTTTCGCTTCATCGGATAACGGCGTGCTGGTCGCGTCGCTGGCGTTCGGCCTGAATTCCGGCGCATATGTGGCGGAAATCGTGCGCGGCGGCATCATGTCCATCGATCAGGGACAGTTTGAAGCGGGCCGCAGCCTGGGCTTCAATTACTTCCAGACGATGCGCTTCGTCATCATTCCGCAGACGATTAAGAACGTGCTGCCCTCGTTGGCAAACGAATTCATCGCGCTGTTGAAGGAAACTTCCGTGGCGGGCTATGTGGCCGTGGCTGACCTCACCAAGGGCGGCGACATCATCCGCAGCCGCACCTATTCCCCGTTTCTGCCACTGATTGCGGTGGCGCTGATCTATCTGGTGCTCGTAATGTTCTTTTCCAAGCTGGTCGGCTTGCTCGAGAGGAGGCTGAGAAACAGTGACCACTGATGTGCTCATTCAGGTTCGCGATCTTGAAAAGACCTTTAAAACCGGCAACGGCATCAAGGCGCTCAACGGCGTTTCCACCGATATCCACCGCGGCGAAGTGGTGGTCGTAATCGGCCCCAGCGGCAGCGGCAAATCCACCTTCCTGCGCTGCCTGAATCTGTTGGAACTGCCCACCGCGGGTACGATCACCTTCGAGGGTGTGGACATCACCGACCCGAAGGTAAACATCAACCTGCACCGCCAGAAGATGGGCATGGTGTTTCAGCACTTTAACCTCTTCCCGAATATGACGATACTGCGCAATCTGACCGTCGCACCCATCGAACTTCGCAAGAAGACGAAGGCCGAAGCGGAAAAGAAGGCCATGGCGCTGCTGGAGCGCGTAGGCCTGGCCGACCGCGCGAACGCCTATCCCAGTCAGCTTTCCGGCGGCCAGAAGCAGCGCATTGCCATTGTGCGCGCGCTTTGCATGGAGCCCGACGTGATGCTCTTCGACGAACCCACCTCCGCGCTCGATCCGGAAATGGTCGGCGAGGTGCTCGAGGTCATGAAGTCGCTGGCGCACGATGGCATGACCATGGTGGTCGTGACCCACGAAATGGGCTTTGCCCGCGAAGTGGGCGACCGCGTGGTGTTCATGGACGGCGGCCAGATTCTGGAGGAAGGTACGCCCGAACAGATTTTCACCGCCCCACAGAATCCCCGCACGCAGAACTTCCTGGCGAAGATACTGTAAACGCGATTCTGAACTGAAGGATTTATCGGCGCGATGCTGGTATTTAAAAGCTGTGCGCCGGGTTCAGGAAGCGTGCCGACCGAGTATTGACACGCCGCAGACAAAAAAGCTATAATAGCATATCGGCCGTCCGGCAAAGCCCCGCAAGCAGGGGACGCCGGGCGGCCGCTTTATCTGTTTGAATACCTGTGAGGAGGACCTTACCATGCCGCGCATACCCGATCCTAACGCGATTTTTCCAAACGAGTATAAGACGTCGTGCTTCATTCGCAATGTCGTAGAAGCGCCGAACATATCCATCGGCGAATATACCTACTACGATGATGCGCGCGACCCCACCGGCTTTGAGCAAAACAACGTGCTGTTCAACTATCCGGAATTCGGCGACAGGCTGATCATCGGCAAATTTTGCGCCATTGCGGCGGGCACAGTATTCGTCATGGGCCCGGCAAACCACCGCATCAGCAGCGCCACAACCTATCCCTTTAACATGTTCGGCGGCGCATGGCGCGAAAATACGCCCGACCACATGTCTCAGTTGCCGCGCAAGGGCGACACCATTGTTGGAAACGACGTGTGGTTTGGGCGCGAATGCGTGGTAATGCCGGGTGTAAAGATTGGCGACGGCGCGATCATCGCGGCGTATTCCGTAGTGGCGAAGGACGTTCCGCCCTATACGGTGTTCGGTGGAAATCCCGCCAGGCTGCTGAAGCGGCGCTTCGACGATGAGCTGACCGCGCTGCTACTGAAGCTGAAGTGGTGGGATTTTGAGCCGGAAAAGCTGCTTGAGTATCTGCCGCTGCTGTGCGATTCGGATTTGGAAAAGCTGCGGCGGACAATTAAGCGCGAGTTGGCCGCGCAGGAAAAGGCGAGTACCTGATTTTAAATCCATGAGCTGAGGCATACGAATTGTCAATATCTGTCTGCCGGAACCGCCGACCCGCAAAACTCTGGTTTTACTAATTTCGTCCTTTAAAAAAGGGGCTCTCCGTTTCCGGAGAGCCCCTCAGTCTGTTGAAAAAACAGGAGAGCTCAAGAAGGCAGAAGTCCTCTCGAACTTTCAGTCGTGCCCAGCGGCGTGTACGGTGGGCATGGGGCGATTTTTTGCGGCGGAAAATTCCATTTTCCAGAGTGAAAATCGTTTCCTTACAGTTTTTGCGCCCGGAAATCTGAAGGATTTCAGCAAAAACTGGTGAGGGTGGCAGTGGCGGGGGAGCTTGCTTCCCCGTCCACCTGCTTGTCCAAACCCTTTTTGACAAGCTAAAAGGGGCGCTCCATTTCCGGAGCGCCCCTTACTATTGCAAGCGTTTTGCTTACTTGATGTTGCCGTAGTCTTCCAGCTCGATCGCGATAGCGAAGGAGTCAGGCGTGGCGGTGATGTCGTTGGAAACGGTGATCACGCCGTTGAACATATCGGCCACGAGCTTGGC
>CAKUDW010000153.1 GCA_934645275.1 uncultured Clostridia bacterium | reverse complement strand
TCGCGTGGTTCGCGCTGGTGAACAGGAATTTTGCACCGCAGGCAATGGAACAGAATTTTCCAATTTTCAGTTTGTCGTTGTTGATCGGATAGTGGTACAACACATTGTTCTTTTCAAAGTCGCGCGGGTCGCGCACGAAATCATTGTACATCGTGTAATCGCCAATTTCAATATTCGGGCCATGCACGACGCTGTTCAAGTACACGGTCTGCGTGTCCCCCGTACGCGGATAGATTTTACCTGGTTCCATTTGTTTTTTTCCTCCTTACGTTTGCCGTACCAGTCGATCACGGCCGCCAAATTCCGCGCGTCCACGCGATCAATACCGTCGCACAACATCTCCAGCATGGCGCTTTCCTCCGGCGTTCTGTCCGCTTTTTTCTTCAGTGCCCGAACCATCAGCCACATCAGCAAACGATATGTACCGCGCAGCTTTTGCAAATTAAAATTGCCCTGAAGCGTAAATAACGGAATGTCTGCCGGGATAGAGCTCTTCTGGCGCGTAATTTCCAACTGCATACCGGTTTCCGCCATACCTACCGCACACACGGTCTGCACAGAAAAGCGCTTCGCTGCCGCGGCATAGCCCTTCACGCAATTCGCCATGACCCAGCCCGCATAGATAATCTCCGCACCGGCAGGCAGGCTGTGCCTTGCCTCCGCAAGCGCATATGTCGGCAGCCCTGTGGCCTGAGAGAGCATTTTGGCGTAGCGCGCTGTACTTCCGGCATTGCTTGTATAAACGATTGCCTGCATAAAGCCTTGCACTCCTTCTACAATAACTAATGACCATTCGGACACTTATTATAGTTTCCGAATGGTCGTTAGTCAAGTACCGGTGCAAATATTTAATTATTCTGCCGTCTTACACATCTGAACGTGCAAAGCTGTTCTTCATCTCGCAACTGGCGGCATAGAGCACTTCCCCCAGCAGCGCGCTGGTCATCTCCTTTGCGCGACGCGCGAACTGTTCATTAAAGGCCGCGAGCATCTCGCATGCGTCTTGCGGCCGCCGCGCCATATATTCCGCATCGAAGCGCCGCAGCATGGCGTGCCCCTCGGAGGCCAGTTGAAGCTGATAGCGCTCCACATGAGCGATACATTTAGAATAGTGCGCGTCCGCCAGCGCCGCGATCAGGCGGTTTGCCCAGTAAAAATTCTCCGTAGAAGCTTCACCACCGGCATTCGACAGGTACGCAGGCGTGGTTTTCACATTTGCATAGAACGGTACAGCTTCGTTAAAAGCATTTGAGCCCACGGCAATCCACTCTACGCCCATGATTTCGGCGGGCATATAGGGCCGAAGCTGTGTAATGGCCACAAAATTATTGCGGTTAATGCCAATCGGGCGATACATGCCGCGCCTGGAAGCATTTCCGTGGCGTGCATAGGGATTAAACTCCGTGCCCTGATAATAGGAAGAGAGCACATATTTCACATCCTCCACCGTCAGCTTGTGCTCAGGCTTCATGCACCAGGGCAGGCTGTCCGATTCTGGCGTGTAATCCGCATTCGGCCCATCCCAGCTGAAGGTATTGGGATTCAGGCAGCGCAGCATGTACCATGCGCGCGGCGTATTATAGGCATGGTCATATTCGCTGTGGCTGCCAAAGGCCGCGCGAACATCGAAATCTGCATTCCTTTCAACTGCAGGCGCGCCCTGCGCCAAATCAAGATGATTCTCCGAAATGAACCTCAACATATCCGGCGCGCATAGAAAATCCCGCCCTTCGCCATACGCATCCACAAAATCGAATGTATCCAGCCCCTGCTGGTTTGGAATCACAGCATAGGCGTCGTCCGGCAGGCGGCGTGCCAACCAGTGATGGCCGCCAATGGATTCCAGCCACCAGATTTCATCTACATCCTGAAAGCCGATACCGTTGATTTCATAGGTACCGTAAGTTTCCAGCAGCCTTCCCAACCGGAGCACGCCCTCGCGCGCGGAATGAATATACGGCAACACGAGCGTCAGCATATCCTCCTCGCCAATTCCCCCTTTTACCAGTGGATCTGCGCCGAGCACGCGCGGATTCGACGTGAGCGTTTCGGTAGCGCTCATGGCCACGTTGCACTCATTTATACCTGCTTCGCCCCATACGCCGCGTTCGCTCAGGGCGTTGGGCATGGCAGTGTAGCGCATTGGATTATCGGGCAAATCAATTTCCACGCCGGAAAGCACGCTGCGGTAGCGTCGCGGCTGATCATCGGGCATAACTACAACAAAATTTTTCGGCATAAACCGCCCCGCGCCGGAATCCTCATTGCGCGCCATCATGGTAGAACCATCAAAGCTGGCGGCCTTACCGACCAGTATTGTTGTACAGGGCATACGTATTTCCTCCATCCTGAAGTATCAGTTTTTCTTTCCTTCCAGCATACTGAACGAACACGCCTCCCACGCGCTCAGTATGGCCAACTGCTCGGGCGTGTGGAACCAGTGTTCGCCGCCGTCCATTATCGTAAGGCTGCATGCGCCCGCTTCTACAAAGTTGTCCACGGTCGCTCGCGGAATCACCTTATCGCCACTGGCATACAGGATTCGTATATTCTTGCAAATAGGCTTCACCGGATGCTGGCGAACCCAGCACAGGTAATCCCAGGAAAGCGTCTGGCCGGAGGGCGTTGGAATTTCTCCCGCCGCCATCAGCTGCGGCTCTGTCACGCCTGCCTGCGCCATCATGCCGCAGATCATGCTTTCCATATCCAATAGCGGCGAATTAAACATGCAGAACGCGAGCTGAGCGCCTTCAAAGGCGTGCAACGAAAGCCATGCGCCAATGCTTGTGGCGCGCACCGCCACGCGCGTCCAGCGCGCCGCAGCAAATTCCAACACGGCCTGAAGTTCCGGCACAGCCGTCCACGGCAGCAGGCGCACGCCGTCCGCACGGCCGCCATGCTCCGGCAGATTCACAGCCAACACCTGCCAACCGCGCGCCTCTGCGATCTTCGCAAAACGCAATCCGTCCTCTGCGCTACCGCACAATCCGTGTACGAACAGACACAGTTTATCGGCATGCTCGCCATAGAGTGAAACAGGCATTTGCCCGATCATAAAATCCTCACGTTTCACAATACCACCCTCTACATTGTACTCTTTGTACATAATATATTCTGTACATACCGACTTTATTCGCCGATCAGTTTCTCGAAAACGGCGTTGCGATCAATTTCGTTTTCGACAAAACCGGGAACCTCCTTGCAGGCCTTGCATACGGCGACGCTGAACCCGGTGAGCATGACCCGAATTTCATCGTCGGTATATGCGCAACCGCCGGTTACAATCATCGCGGAAATTCCGTAAACCACCAGCCACATATCGTGCGAAAAGCGCAGTGCGGACGGTTCATCCATATTGTATATGGACATGATTGAGGCACAGATTTGCGCCTGCATGCTTTCAAGCCCTGTCAGCGCGTCGCTGTCCTTTGCAAGAAAGAGCATCTTGTATAGTTCCGGTTCACTGCGCGCGAAACGGATATACTGCATGCCAACGCCCAGAAACGGTATTTTCATTCTGAGCCCTTCGGCTATATAATTCTGATACAGCGCCTGCGCAGCCTCGCGCATCGCAGCGCGCACTTCGTCCATGGAGACAAAATAGGTAAATATCGGTCTCGTAGACACGCCGAGCACCGCGCCGATATCGCGCGTGGTAACCGCGGCCGCGCCCTTTCGCCGTGCAACGCTCAGCGCCGCATCCACAATTTCCGCGCGTGTAAATTTGGGTTTCGGCGGCATCATCATCATCCTTTCACCGTTGCGCATCAGGAGTTACACATCCGACGTTATTCTACCCCGGAAGACGAGATTTGTCAATCAAATATCAATACTAAAAGCGGGCAAAGCGCCCGCTATGAACAGAGTATACTCAATGATTCTTTTCCAGTCGCCGCATGCCTGCCGGTTCATCCAGCGCGCTGTCCGTGGCATACACATTTCCATTGTCGCTGACGTAGACATAGTCGTATTCGATTGGAATCTTCACATGTCTGCCGTCGTCCAACGTATAATCATCCTGTGAAAACAGATAATCGGAGAAGCGTTCCTCGCTGTAATCCGAAGCGGAATCGGTAAGCGCGCTCACGCTGCTGCGGCAGCTGTTCGCGCCCACAGCCAACGAACGGCTTTCGATTACGGAGGTGCGAATCTGGTTCGAAAGCGTCTGACATGCGCTGTTAAAGCTGTCGCTGGCGGAAGTATTGAGCACAAACAGATCAAAAAATGCCCGCGCGCCATCGTATTCAGTCTCCGGCGCAATGACCGCATATGTGAACGGAACCGTCCAACCGATATAGCTCTCGTCTATGCTCAAAATACCGTTATTCATCCGCTGTGAAAGCTGCACCGCGTCCACGGCAGTCACCAACGTAGCGCGATAGGCTTCGCCGTTGTTTTCAAAGGTATAGCTGCGTTCAGCAATGTCAAAAAACACATCGTCCACGCTGGCCATCGAATCGCCTGCAAAAATCGCATTCATATCCTGATAGGACTGCTGCATGCGCCGGTCGATGAGCGCCTGCACCTCGGGCGTTATTTCAGCTTCGTCCGCCACGACGATGCGCACACCCGGAAACATGTTTGTAATCAAATAATCAGCGTAGCCAGACGCGGTCCGCAGCGTCAGCATGGGCGTCATGGTCGTCGAGTCATACTGCCCATCCTGCTGCACAGCCACCGTCTGACCGTTCATCTTCGCTTCAAGAAGCTGCAAATAGTCCGTTGCGCTGCAATAGGCGTAGGTCGTTCGCCCATCCGGCGTGCGCACATCGATACTCAGCTGCATCGGATGGGACAGGGTCTGACCAGCACCGCAGTATGAAACCGTACTGCTGACCTCGCAGCCCTCCGGCACGGCGCAACGGCCGACCGTGCCGCCGTCGCTCTGCACGGAAACAAGCTGTACTTGAACGCCGCCCACCTCAGCCAGCGCGGCAGATGCCATCACTAACGCAATCAACAACGCCAATGCTGCAAGCCACATTTTCTTCATGCCGTTTCTCCTCCGTTTAATCACACGTGAAAGCGGTCGTATGCCTGATAGCAATCCAGGCAGAGTTTTTTGCCGTTTGCAATGCGAATCCAGTTTGCGCCCGTATTTTCGCCGCAGCATTCACAGCGATAGGAATCGAAAATTCGCGCCGGTTCTGGCAGCGCGAGCGTCGCTTCCTTCACGTCGAACATATCCCTGGGTTCAAGGCTCTGATAATACGCGAAGGATTCCTCGCGAGACATATTCTCCGGCCGATCTTTCAGCACCAGCCGCACGGAACGGCCGCTGCCGCGCTCGTAAAACGAATAGGCCTGCTTTCCGCGCATGTGAAACAGGAGATTGCCTTTGCCCACAGAACAGCCCAGCACCACCTGAATCGCATCCACGCTGCACGCATCGTTTTCGGCGATGCAGACGACCTTTTCATC
>CAKUDW010000152.1 GCA_934645275.1 uncultured Clostridia bacterium | reverse complement strand
ACATGGCGGAGATTCGGGAGAAAATGCTGGCGGCAGATGTGATCGTGTTGGCCTCGCCCGTCTATTTCTATTCCATGACCGCGCAGATGAAGACGGTGATCGACCGCACCTATGCGTTCTATCAGCAGCTGGAGGGAAAGACTTTCTGTTTCCTCATCACCTGCGCTGCGCCGGACGCGGCATTTACCGAAACCATGCTGGCAGCTTTGCGCGGGTTTACCTGCTGCGTGCCGAACGCGAAAGAAGGCGGCATTGTCCTCGGGGTCAATGCTATGGAAGCCGGCGTCATCCGCGAATCGAAGGCCATGACGGAAGCCTATGAACTGGGGAGAACTTTTTCATAAAATAATGAGCGCGGGCAACGCCCGCTGTCCCAAAGTGTGCGGCATGGCTCTTTGCGTACGACCCAAAAGGTCGAAAGTAAAAAACTATAACCATAAGAAAAGCGCTCGTGCGTGGAAGGATGATTCCGGCATGAGCGCCTTTGGCTTGGTATATCCGAGCCATAAAGCCAGTTTTTTAAAATGGTTTCTTATCAAAAGGGCACGGTTTGTGTTGAACTGTGCCCCTAAATGAATGAAATGGATTTATACTGCGCCCGCCTGTTTTTTGAAAAAATGGGTTCCAGCGGCGTAGGCTGCAATGCTGGCCACCACATGACTGACCAGCACAGCAGCCCAAATTCCAGTCAGACCAAAGCCCAAATGGGAAAGCAGGTAAGCCAAGGGCATGCGAACGACGATGTAATAAAGAATCATTAAGAACATGCTTTTCGAGGGCTTGCCCATGCCGTTGAGCGTACCGAGATAGCAGTTCGTACCGGTATTCAGGATGTACCCGATGCCGACAATCAGGAAATACGTTCCCACAATGGCCGCTACACCGTCGCTTTTGACGAACAGGCCAGAAAGCTGTTTGGAAAAACCGACCACGAAAACAGATAGGATTACAAGCAGGCCGCAGCCGTAAGCCAGCGCGCATTTCAAATAGTCCCTGGCCCGATCATAGCGCGTCCCGCCGGCGCACTGCCCGACGATGGTGGTTAAGACCATGTTCAGCGCCATTGCCGGGTAGAACAAAATGGTTTCCAGCTTTCCCGTTACCCCATAGGCCGCAATTGCTGTAACGCTGTAGGTACTGACAAGCGCAGTGAGGAACGTCGTGCTGATGGCCGGGAGGCTCTGCTGGATCACAGAAGGAATTGCTTTTTGAATGAGGGGCAGAACTTCTTTGCTTTCAAACGCAGAGAGTTTGAGAGCAAACAGGCTTTTCTTTTTCAGATAGATCAGCATGAACAGCAGGCAAATCACCTGAGAGAGCAGCGTCGCAATCGCAGCTCCGTGGAAGCCGGTGAAGTGAATGAAAAGCGGGTCAAGGACCGCGTTCAAAACCGTGGATACCAGCATGGCCACGGCTTGAAACATGGAATTGCCGAAGCTGCGCAAAACAGCGGTGAAATAGAGATAGAGGCAGACGGCCAAATATCCAAGAATATCGATAGACAAATAGCTGTATGCCATGTCATACGTTTCAGCCGGAGTATTCAGCGCCTTCAAAATTCCCGGCAAAAGCGCCTCCAGCAAAACCGTCACGAGCAGAGAAAAAGCGACGGCTGCACAGAACGATGTAGCAATCAGACTTTCCGTTTTCGCCTTGTCCTTTGCTCCAATCGCCTGAGAAAGCAAAATGGAAATTCCATTGGTCGCTCCCATCGCAACAGAGGTCAAAATCAGGATGATGGGCGTAGAGTTCGTCAAAGCGGCATAGGCCGTTTCTCCCAGCAGATTTCCGATCCACAGGCTGTCCACGAGGTTATACATCATGTTGAGGAACATGGCGGCAATCATCGGAAGCGCCATTGCCATCAGGCAGCGCTTCGTATTTCCACCGATAAAATCAAGTTTCGTTTTCATCAGTAACATCCTTTCCTAAATAAGTGAATGAATAACATTCAATAATAAGGCCTTGAAAATCCCCCGTCCCAAACGGGGGAACTATTCAAAGGTGAAGCGCGAAAATGAGGAACTTCCGAATCCTTTTGGACTTTTCTTCCTGTGTCAGATCGTTCGCCAGCAAAATACCGAGCTGTCCATAGACACAGAATGTCGCGGCGGTCTGCAAATCGTCAAATTTGATCTCGCCCCTTTGCTGCGCCTGCTGCAACAGCTTCTCCACAATCGGAACCATCTTCTCGCATACCTTGAGGGTAAGCTGATCGTGGAATTTTTTATTTTCTGCTCCGTGAAAGACAGGATAGTATTTTGTATCCCTATCTTCCATCGCGGAGGGCATATCTTCGATGATCTGCCGCAGAGTCTTATTTTCATTTGATTTGAAACTGACCATCTGCGCCACCAGAACGTCGGCATATTGTTCGATTGCACTGTCAAACAGCGCTTCCTTGGACGGGAAATAGCGGTAACATAATCCCTGCGCCACACCGATGGCTTTCGCTATATCCGTGATGGAGGTCTTTTCATATCCATTTTCCCCGAACAACTTGAGTGCGGTATCTAAGATTTCCTGCTTGCGCACTTCCGGCTCCTTCGTAATTCGCATCGTCGGCACCTCCTTTCTAGTCATTATTATAGCACCTTCCAGGAAAATGTCAATGAATAATCTTCATTCATTTTGGAATAACGTAGTAAATCGAATAAAACGCGGGGAAAGCGGTCTTCCTGCGCTATTTTTTCGCCATCTGCCGATACTCGGCGGGGTACAATCCGCAGTTTTTCCGAAACAGCGCGGCAAAGCGGCCGTCGTTGCGATAACCCACCGCCGCGGCGACCTGCGCGATGGGAAAATCGGTGGCCGCCAGCAGCATTTCCGCATGGCTGAGGCGGCGCTGACGGATATATTCCGTAATCGTCATATGATAGACGGTCTTAAAGGTCGCCTTCAGCTTCGTTGTCCCCATGCAGGCGATCTGCGCCAGATGTTCCAGCGAAACGTCCGCACAGAAGTGATCCTGAATGTAGGTTGCAGCGTTGGCAATCAGCAGCCGGTCCTGCTCGGAAACAGCTTTTTCAGGGATGGATTCCGCTCTGCTGCGCGCGAGTACCAGGCTGATGGCTTCAGACACCTTAGCCTCGTAGAACAGCGCGGCGGACATGCCGTCGCCGCAGAAAGTCCAAATCTGATGCAGCAGCGCCGCCATTTCAGGAAAGCGCTCGCTCTGACCCACGCAATGAAAGGCTTCGGCAGGGTCGACATACTTGTCCGGATAGGCCTGCCGCAGATATTGCTTATAATAGGCGGGGAAAATTTCAATGCCTATGCTGCGCATGGGAATGCCCTTGTGAAAAACATATTTCAGCGCCGTGCCGCCGCCAAAGAAGGTCTTGATGCAGCCCGCCGTCAAGCGGCGATAGGGCGAAAGCTCCTCGCCGGAAACGGATTCATAGCAGGCAATATTCAGGCATTCCGGGTATTCACCGGGCTTGATTTCATAGACAGTATCTTCTTTAAAACTGAAGTCGTGAATCTTGATGTCGAAGCGATCCCGATCAAAATAAATCCAATAGTGCCCGTCGCCCCATTCGGGCACGCGATATAGCTTGCCCGCGGGCGGATAGGCACCCGTGTTCTCCATTTCCTGAAAGCCGCTGCTGCTGAGTTGAAGTGCGTAAAAGGCGTTTGGCTCCATCGCATGTCCTCCATACATATTGGACGCACATTCATCCAATTTGGACGTATGCGTCCAAAATCCATTGATGAAATGCCGCACGTATGCTATCTTTTTATCGGTTAAAGGCAGCTAACACACATCATAGCACAGTCCAATTGGGATGTCAACGCGTTGCCGAACCGAACAATGCATCAGGAGGAAATTGTATGAAACAGAGAAAACGGCTTTTATCCCTGCTTTGCGCCCTGATTTTGGCGCTTGCGTTCAGCGTGCCCGCTGCATTGGCGGAAAATACGGCCGCCTTCGCGGGTGGCAGCGGCACGCTGGAAGATCCCTGGCAGGTGGCCACGCCCGCGCAGCTGGATGCGATTCGCAATGACCTGACTGCCAGCTATATCCTGACTGAGGATATCGACCTTGCGAACTTTGGCGTGTTCACGCCCATCGGCGCGTATGTGCAGGATAAGAGCGAGAATCCCGATGGCGAGGAGCCCATCCTGGAATACGCCTTCACGGGTACCTTCGAGGGCGGCGGCCATGTGATTTCCCATTTGACCATCGAACAGCCCGAGAGCATGGGCGTGGGGATGTTTGCCTGCATTGCGGGAGAGAAGGCCTTCGCGCGGAACGTGACTTTCCGCGATGTGAACGTGAGCGGCGCAATGCTCAGCGCCACGCTGGTGGGCTATCTGACCTCCGGCGCCGAGAATGCCGTAGACGATGTGCATCTGACCAGCAGCGCGGGGCAGCGCAACAGCGTCGCCAGCAGCTTCGTCATGGCGGGCGGCATTGTCGGCGGCAGCACGCTGTCTTCCATCACGAATTGCAGCGTGGAGAATACCGACGTGGCCGTCGGCCCCTACGGCATTGGCGGCGCGCTGGGCGGAGGCCTGTCTCGTCCCATTTTTAACAACTGCTCGGCGAAAAATTGCACCGTGCGCGCGGAAATGCTGATGACCGCCGAGGTGGACGGCGCGCTGACCGAGGGCGTGTATGTGGGCGGTCTGGCCGGCTGTGTGAACTCTGCCCGCAAACCAGTGGAAAACTGCACGGCTGAAAGCGTGGAAATCATCGCAGGCGGCGCGGGTCGCCTGATCGGCGGCCTGATTGGCGGCGGCGGTAGCGAACTGACCGGCGAAGCGCCCGAAGCCATGAAGGTGGTGAACTGCGCGGCCAACAATGTGTCCATCACGATCCTCGGCGCGGATGTGAGCGGCGTGGGCGGCCTCATCGGCGGCGGCATGACGGACGAGGACAGCGGTGTGGTACACAGCTATGACGTTTCCAACTGTGCGGCTTCCGGCACGATCACGGCGGCGGATGCGGATGTTGCCAAGGCTGAAATCGGTTCTCTGCTCGGTCGCGCCTATCGCTGTACGCTTGCCGAAACGGTGGCTTCCGACGTGACGCTGAACGGCGAAAAGATAGCTCTCATCGGTGTGGAAATGAAGTAAAGCCGCATCTGCTCTCCGGCGCTCCAGTTTTGGTTGGAGTGCCGGACTTTTGCTTTTTAAAGAAGAAAAACGAATGGACAGAAGCCCGGCGCTGCCGCCGGGGCAGAACGAGCCGGGCGGGCAATGTGATGAAGACAGTCATTCAGCAGAACTGGGGAGCTGTACTCGCTTTGATTGCAGATTTTAAGTCAGCGTGTTATAATTTGCTTGATAAACCGGGATTTGAAGGAGGCAAAAACAATGAAACATAAAGTAAAAGTAACCGTGTTAGACAAAAAATTATATCCAGAATTACAGCAGCAATATTGTGCAGACCCTGTTTCCGGTGCCTGTCCTTGTTATAATGTAGGTGATGAGTTTGTATTCTATCGGGATGATGAGCGGGAT
>CAKUDW010000151.1 GCA_934645275.1 uncultured Clostridia bacterium | reverse complement strand
TCCGCCATGTCGTCCTTCTGGACGCACGCGCCGCCATTACGATAACAGGCGTTGCATCCGAGACATCCGGCAATTCTCTTGCCCGCAATATGAACCTTTTCCACGCTGCATCCGGCCTCCTGCGCGCCGCGGGCGAATTCCTCACTCAGAATCGCGGAATTGCCGTTCCGGCGAGGACTGCCTTCCAGAATCAGTATTTTCTTCATGATTACACCTTCCCATTCGTAATGCCCAGGCTTTCATTTGCACCCAGCGCGTCGTCCGCGATCATATCCGCCATGCACTGCGCGATGGCGGCGCGGGCCACGTTCCAGCAGGCGGGTCTCTCACCTTCCCTAGTCAATGCATAGACCTCGTTATCGCCGTCCTGAATGCCGGGGCAGCGCAGCAGCGTAGTTACGGCAGGACTGTCGGCGATGGTATCGGCAGCCTGGATATACTCCGGCATTTTCTTGGCCAACTGGTTCAGCATGAGTCCGTGTATGCCCTTGATCTCGTGATGAATGCCCATGCCCGTGATCCAGATGATGCGCTTCACGCCGGTCTCAGATAGCGCCGCCACGATGTTCTTTGCCATGGTCAGCACATCCCCATCCAGGGAGCAGAGCAGAACGTCCTGCCCCTCCATTGCCCGCCGCACGTCTTCGGCGTTCAGCGCGTTGCCCTGAATTATATGAACACCGGTCATGTCCATGTCGCCGAACTTTGCCGGATCGCGAACGAAAACGGACAGTTCAAGGTCTGCGATGGACTGCATCTTCCGGGTCAGGTATTTGCCGGTGCGCCCGGCAGCTCCAAAGATAACAACTTTTTTCATCATGATTTCCTTTCTGTGCCAAATGAATTGCCGTGGTATGGACGTTCGAGAATCATTTTTGTCAAGATTTCATCAGTAATGATATTTCTTCCGCTTGTTCAGCAGGAAATAGAGCGACACGAATACGCCCAAGATTTCGCTTCCCACAAGAGAAAACCACACGCCGTCCAGATGCCAAATCGCCGGCAGCACGATCACACAGGTCAGCGGCAGCACCAGTGACCGCATGAAGGAAATGGCCGCGGACACCGCGCCGTCATTGAGCGCCGTGAAGAAGCAGGAAGTATACATGTTGAACCACATTACAAGGAACGGAATGGCGCAGATGCGGAACGCCCGCGTGGTCATATCCAGAAGCGCCGCGTCGTAGCCGACAAAGACGTTGGAAAGCATCCTTGCACCGCCCATGGCAATCGCCGTCAGCACAACCGCCGCCGAAGCGAGCATGATGAGGCTTCGCTTGAGCACATTCTTGACTTCCTTGTGATTTTGCGCGCCGTAATGATAGCCTACGATGGGCGAACTGCCCTGCGAGTAACCGTTGAACACGCCGAGGAAGATAAAGGCGGCATACATCACCACGCCATAGGCAGCCACGCCGTCCTCGCCCGACCACTTCAACAGCTGCCAATTGTAGAGAATTCCCGTGATGGAACCAGATACGCTGGAGAGCATTTCGGACGCGCCATTCCCGCAGGCCAAAAGCATGGGCTTCAGTTCAAACTTCGTCCGGGTGAACCGCAGCGCCGACTGATTGCGTTTGCTCAGGAACCAGACGAACGGAATCACCCCCGCCACGCACTGACTGAGCCCGGTTGCAAGCGCCGCATCGGCGACACCCATGTGGAAAAGCGCCATGAACACATAGTCCAGGATCATGTTGGTCACGCCTGCGGCAATGACCACGCCCAGCGCCATCTTCGGCTTTTCCGCCGTAACCAGATAGCTCTGAAAGGTGTACTGCGCCTGAAGCGCGGTGTTGAACGCAAGACAGATCGTACCGTAGGTCACCACGTCGTCCATCATGGCTTCCGTTGCGCCAAACAGAAAGGCGATGGGCCTCAGGATGACAATGCCAACAATGGTGAAAAAGACGCTGGTACCCAGCATCAGATACATCATCATCGTGAAATATCTTCGGGCTCTGGGAATGTCGTTTTCGCCCAGCGTCTTCGCCACCAGCGCGCTGCCGCCCACACCCAGCATGGCTCCCACGCCGTCGAGAATCTGCAAAAGCGGAATGATGAGATTGACGGATGCAAAAGCGGTCTTTCCCACTAGGTTGGAGACAAAAAATCCGTCCACCATGCCGTAGATAGAAGTAAAGATCATCATGCAAATCGAAGGCAGGGTGAAGCGGAGCAGACGACCGTTTGTAAAATGATCAGATAGTTGAATCGGCTGTTTCATTTTTCCTCCCAAACCAGCGGTTCGCAAAATCAGCCACCGCCGGCACCAGTTCTTTAATTTCCCAATTGATCGCGTTGATGGTTAAATGGTAGCTGTCCCGCCGCCCCGGCCCGAACCGCCCATCAGCTCTCTCGTCTGGCTGCGCACCTTGTCGATCTGCTTCATTTTGCGGATCAGCTCTTTTTCGGTCGGCTTTTCCTCCGCCGACGCGTGTTTCCTGTACCGCTTTAGCTTGGCCTCCGTCCGAGCATGGACGAAGATGTTGAAGGGCGCGTAGTCCCGAAGGAGCATATCCGCATTTCTATCCACGCTGATACAGTCCTTGCCCAAAGAAGCGATCTGCTCGACGACTTTTCTGCTCCACCAGAAGCTGAACCTGCGAGGAGCAGGCATAGGAGGCCGAGGAAAGCGTTCCGCGACAGGTAAGAGAAATACTCTGCCGCCCATGATTGGACAGCGTATCTTCCATATAGTCCGGGGAAATCCCCCATGTTGCTTGCCACCGCGGCAATAATCTCGCTGTCATAGTAATCGCAGCCTGTCACATCCGCAAGCCGCTTACCATGTTCGCGCCCTCAGCTGCCAAATTCACGGCGATGGTTATAATTTGCGTTGTTTTCCCTTCTTTTCATCGAACAGGTATGCTTCAATTGAGCTCGTTTATAATTTTTCCGTTTCCTCACGAAGATAGGCGGTCAATCTGCCTGTGATATCCAAATAGGCCTGGAGCTCCGCTCCGCTCAATCTTCCATAGGCATTTTCTTCGGCCTTTTTGAGGTTTTCGGTGGTGCGGTTCGCCAGTTCCCGGCCTGTCGGAGTCAAACGCAGCTTTTTGTGATTTCGCGTTCTAGGTATAGGGATACGCTCCAGAAAACCATTCTTCACAAGGTTGTCGACCGCCGTGTTGATGGTCTGCTTGGCAAAGCAGTTCTGCCGGCACAAATCCTGCTGCGTCATGTTGTCGCTATCTTCCGACACGAGATACAGAATCCACATGGCCGTATCGGAAAGGCCGTACTTTACCGCCACACTGTGATACAGTGCATCCATTTCTTTTCGCTGCTGTTCGATCTGTATGATAAATTCCTTTATATCCATCCTGTACGTCTTCCCTCCAAAATTGCAGCAAGAGTCCGATTACAGACTCTCCGTATTATAAGTCCGAATACGGACACTGTCAAGAGATTTAACAGAGAGAATACAGACAAAAAACACTCATGCTGAAGTCATTCTTCAAGGAATGAGTGTCATTTCCTTGCGCACTTTTTTGCTGATCTTTTCGCGAGAAACGAATTTCGCCATGAGTTTCACATCCTTTCGAGTGGAACAGCAGAACAGAAAATGACAAACATAGTCCTGCGAAGTAACAGGAGGAATCATTCACTGTCAATCCACAGGAAAAAGTAAAATATCTCGGAATGGTCTTGACAATCCTCGAATTTGTTATATAATTACCCACGATAATTATCAAAGGTAATTATAGGAGGCTGATATGACAAACGAAAAGGTCAAGCGAATGCTGGATGCGTGCTATATGGCAAAGCGGATTCGGGATATGCTCCCGCCGCTGCCGGGCGGCGTATCGCCCGCCTATGTGCAGATTCTGGACGTGATTCAAAAGCTGGAGCAAAAGAACGGCAGCGTGAGAGTTTCCGATGTGAGCGACGCACTGAATCTTCCACGTCCAGGCGTTACACGCACGGTCAAGGAAATGGAAGGCAAGGGTTTTCTCAGGAAGATCGCGTCGGACGACGATGGGCGCGTGACGTATCTGACCGTCACGGAGTCCGGCGCAAAGCTCTCCGAAAAGTTCGATCAGAAGTATTTCGAGACACTCTCCAAAGCGCTCGAAGATATTCCCGACAGCGACGCGGACTGCATGATTCAAACCATTGAAAAATTCTATGCCGTGATGTGCGCAAGGAGGGGTGAACTTGAATAACAAATCGGATTTCACGCAGGGCAGCATTCTGAAAAAGCTGATCGCTTTCATGTTGCCCATTCTCGGCGCGCTGGTGCTGCAGGCGGCATACGGCGCGGTCGATCTGCTCGTCGTCGGACGCTTCGGCAGTACGGCGGGTCTGTCTGCGGTATCCACGGGCAGTCAGGTGCTCAATCTGGTCACGTTCGTTATTACCCAGCTTGCCATGGGTGTGACCGTGCTGATCGCCCGTCGAATGGGTGAAAAGCGCACGGAACAGATCGGCGCAATCATCGGCGGCTCCACCGTCGTGTTTACCCTCATCACCGCGGTATTGTTCATCGTCATGATCTGCTTCGCGCAGCCGATCTCCGCGCTCATGCAGGCACCCAAGGAAGCTCTGGAGAAGACTGCGAGCTATGTCCGCATCTGTGGTGGTGGCATTTTCTTCATCGTTGCCTACAATCTGCTGTCCGCCATCTTCCGAGGATTGGGCGACAGCAAATCGCCGCTTCTGTTTGTTGCCGTGGCGTGCGCCGTCAATATCGCGGGTGACCTGCTGCTGGTGGCGGTGTTTCATATGGATGCGGCGGGTGCGGCGATTGCAACCGTATTCGCACAGGCGATCAGCGTCGTGTTCGCAATCATGCTGCTGGTCAAGCGCGGGCTTCCGTTTAAAATTGGCAAGCGCGATTTCAGATTCAACGAGCAGTGCCGGCAGGCGCTGAAGATCGGTCTTCCGCTGGCGCTTCAGGAATGCCTGACGCAGGGCTCATTCCTCGCACTGTGCGCGTTCGTGAATCGGCTGGGTCTGGCGGCGTCCTCCGGCTACGGCGTTGCGAATAAAATCGTCAATTTCGCCATGCTCGTACCCAGCGCGCTGATGCAGTCCATGGCGTCGTTCGTTTCCCAGAACGTGGGCGCAAACAACGAAAAGCGCGCCCGTCAGTCGATGTTTACCGGCGCGGGCGTGGGCCTCTGCATCGGCTGCATCGTGTTCCTGCTGGTCATGTTCAAGGGCGACGCCCTGACCGGCCTGTTTACCACTGAACCGGAAGTCATCCAGAACGGCTTTGATTACCTGAAGGGCTTCGCGCTGGAAACGATCGTAACCGCGGTGCTGTTCAGCATGATCGGTTATTTCAACGGTCATAACCAGACTGTCTGGGTTATGGCGCAGGGCTTGATCCAAACGCTGCTCGTCCGCCTGCCGCTGGCATATTATATGAGCATCCAACCCAACGCCAGCCTGACCAACATCGGCCTTTCCGCGCCCATCGCCACCATCGTGGGCATTATCTTAAATGTGATCTATTATATCAAATT
>CAKUDW010000150.1 GCA_934645275.1 uncultured Clostridia bacterium | reverse complement strand
TTCATATTCCGTTTACTCCTTGATAGGAAATTCCGCACAGCTGCTCGCTGAGCGCAAACAGGCGGTCGGCATTTTCGCGCGTGACCTTACGGCTGTAAGCGCGTTCCCGGCACAGGTAATAGTAGAGACCGCTCGGCGCATCTTGCGCTTCACACAGACAGGCATAGGTTCTTGCCGGTATCTCCGGGCTGATACCACCCAGCTTTCGCAGCGACCAGACCAGGTTAACCAGGCCGCCGGCATCCTTATTGCCGATGTCTGTTCGCACGAGTCCCGGATCTACCACATAGGCGTGGACGCCGAGCTGAGCGAAGCGATCGTTTAGCCCCTTCGCGAAGAGGGTGGAGCACAGCTTGGACTGCTTGTATGCCGTCAACGGATTGTAGTGACGATACAGCATCACGTCGTTCCAGTGCACGCGGCTGCCCTTGTGCGATTGACTGCCCGTCATGATGACGCGCCCATTTGCGGCCCTGAGCAGCGGCAGCAGGCGATAGGTCAGCAGAAAACCCGCCAGATAATTCAGCGCAAACTGCTGCTCGTAGCCATCTTCAGTTGTCATGTAGCGGCCGCGCGCGCAGCCCGCGTTGTTGATGAGCGCGAACAGCTGACCGTCGCAGCTGGATATAATGTAGTCCGTCAGCACCGCAGCCACATGGTTCACTTCGCGCTGCTGTATTAGGTCAGCAGTGAAATAGGTGACCTCAGCATCGGGTACGGCGGCCAGTATTGCCGCCTTTGCTCGGGTGCTGCGCGTTTCATTCCGCCCGATGCCGATGATGCGGAAGCTTTTCGCGGCCAGCAGTTTAGCTGTTTCGAACCCGATGCCGGAGGTCGCGCCGGTTATAACGATTGTTTTCAAGTTCAGATCGCCTCGCTTGCAAACCAGCCCCAGACATGCCAGAATTCAAATGCACCCGAAAGGATGGCGGACAGGACAAAGCCCGCGATTGACAGCACCGCGAACAGCATCAACGATACGCGCGCAATCCTGCGCAGGCGACGTGCGCAGCGGCGATTCAGCTGCGGCTGCATGGGCAGTGCGGGCAGCGCGGCGCGTCCGCTGGCATTGGCCAATGCGTTGCTCTGGAAGCGGCAGAAGGCGCGCGCGCTCTGGCGCAGAAATGCGACGTACCAGATACAGCCGCAGGCAGTCAGCGTGCCCAGTGCCAGCAACGCCAGCGCGAAGACCAGAGCGGAAGCATATGGCATGGCGGGAATTAGGCCACAGGGATTTAGCTCGCCGATCAGGCAGATGCCTGCGGCGGCAAACGCCAGCGCGGCGGCGGCGAGTACCGCGCCGAAGGCCGCCAGCGCGATAAATGCAAGTCCAGACACGACGTCCAAAAAGCACAGGCCGGTCACGACGGCGGCTTTTTTGCCGCGGCCATTTTGCTCAGCGGCGGACTGTTCGAACTGCGCGGCCAACTGCGCTGGATCGCCCAGCTTGGCGGCGATCTCTTCTTCGGAATAGCCGTCCGCCTGCTTGAAGGCAAAGTGCTGCGCATATTCTTCAACGATGTCCGCAGCATCGGCAACGCCGCGACGGTTCAATTCACTAGAAAAACGATTCAGAAATTCATGCTTAGTCATTTTCATCATCCTCCAGAAGTTTTTTGACAGATTCGGCAAATTTCAAATATTCAGCTCGATCTGCAAGATAGGCGTCGAGGCCGAGTTGCGTGAGTTTGTAGTATTTGCGCGGAGGACCGCCGCTTTCCTCCTGTAAGTAGGTCGTGAGTAAGCCGTCCGATTTTAACTTGCGCAAAATGGGATAGACTGTTCCATCCGCAATATCAATGTGGCCGGAAAGGTATTCCGATATTTCGTAGCCGTAGCAATCGTGCTTTTTCAACAGTGAAAGCACGCAGAGCTCCAGCACGCCTTTTTTGTATTGTGTGTTCATTCAATTCCTCCTTTCTACTCTGTTCACTAGTAGATTATATTCACTAGTGAAGCGGCTGTCAAGACCTCTGAACAAGATTTTTTAATTTTTTTCAAGCGGGAAAAACAGGTTGGGCAGGGCATGTACAGCCGAAAAAGTGCAAATGGGATGTGCAGAGCGGCTGCCGCATGCAAAGAAAGCATTCAATACAGGCGTCATAGAGAAGTACTTTCTGTATATTTTACTTGACGGCGCAACATACTTCAACTATAATCGAATTTGAAATTGAATTTCAAAATCAATATGGAGCAATTATAAATGCGGAATTGGTTTAAACTGCTGCCGTTGCTAATAGCGGCCCTATTTATGCTTGGCGCTTGCGCACCTGCGCAAACGGCGCGCGCAGACAATGTGCCGCGCGTCGTTTGTACCGATTTTCCCTGCTATGATTTCGCACGCGCCGTGGCGGGCGATTGGGCGCAACTGAAGCTGTTGATTCATCCCGGTGCAGAGGTACACTCCTATGAACCGTCGCCCACGGATATACTTGCCATCGCCGAATGCGATTTGTTCGTTTATATCGGCGGCGAGAGCGACGTATGGGCGGATGATATTCTGGAATCCTTCGGAGACGACGCGCCTGCGTCGATCAGGCTGATCGATTGCGTGCAGGCGCTGGAGGAGGAAACGCGCGAGGGGATGACGCTGCACGAAGGCCATGAGCACGAGCCGGGAGAGATCGAGTACGACGAGCATATCTGGACTTCGCCGGTAAATGCCAGACGCATGGTGGATGCAGTCTGTGAGGCGCTGTGCGCGGTTTCGCCTGGAAATGCGGCGCGATATACACAAAATGCGCAGGCGTATGAAGGCGAGATTGGCGCCATTGACGCGGCGTTCAGAACCGTCGTAGTGGATGGTGTGCGTCAGGAGCTCATCTTTGCCGACCGTTTTCCATTTCTCTATTTCGTTCGTGAATACGGTCTGGACTATTATGCAGCGTTCCCATCCTGTGCGGCGGAGAGCGAGCCAAGCGCCAGAACGATGGCCTTTCTGATTGATCGGATTGAGCGTGACGGCATACCGGCGATTTACACCATCGAGCTGAGCAATCAACGCACAGCCCGGGTGATTGCCGAGGAAACCGGCGCAAGAATACTGACGTTTTATTCGGCACAGAACGTTTCGGAGGCCGATTTCGCGGCGGGTGAAACCTATGTGAGCTTGATGTGGCGCAATGTGGACGCTCTGAAGGAGGGATTGGGCTGATGCGCGGCGAGTACAATACCCGCCAGAAGCGGGAGATGCTGGCGTTTTTGCGGCGGCACGATCTGGAATCCTATTCGGTGGACGAGCTGGTGGCAGGCATGCTGGATCAGGGCGAAACCATTGGTCGGACTACGGCGTACCGTTATTTGGAATCGCTGGCGGAGCAGGGCGAGGTGCGCAAATATCAGAATTTGCGTGGGATAACGCTGTATCAGCATGTGGCGGCGCACGAGGCCTGTTCCGAGCATCTGCATTTGATGTGCAAGCGCTGTGGCAGGCTCTATCATGTGGATTGTGCCCTGCTCAGGCAGATGTTTAAGCACATATCCGAGGACCACGGATTTGAACTGGATTCGCGCGAGAGTGTGCTGGTGGGCGTGTGCGGCAGCTGTGCCGGGAAAGCGAAGGGAGAAGAAGCGAATGTCGCTGATTGCGGTAAGGAATGTAACCATCGCCTTTGACGGCGTTGCGGCGGTTGAAAATGTGTCGTTTCAGATTGACCGCGGCGATTATCTGGTGATTGTCGGCGAAAATGGCTCCGGCAAGAGTACGCTCGTGCGAGCCATGCTGGGTCTGGTGCGCGTGCGCAGCGGTCAGATTGTCTATGGCGACGGTCTTAAGCGCACGCAGATCGGCTATCTGCCGCAGCAGACCGTGGCACAGCGGGATTTCCCGGCTTCGGTGGAGGAAGTTGTGCTGTCGGGCTGCGCCAATCAGCTGGGAAAACACTTCTTTTATGGAAAGACGCTGCGCGAAAAAGCGCGGGAAAAGATGCGCCTGTTGGACATCGAGGATTTAAAGCACAGTCCGTATCGCACGCTTTCAGGCGGTCAGCAGCAGCGCGTGCGGCTGGCGCGCGCGCTGTGCGCTACGGATTCGCTACTGCTGCTGGATGAACCGGTGACAGGACTAGATCCGGCGACGACGCAGGAGCTGTATCAACTGGTGCGCCACATCAACCGTGCGCACGGCGTGAGCATTGCGATGGTTTCGCATGACCTGAAATCGGCCATGGCCGACGCAACGCGGGTGCTGGAAGTCAACCGTGGGGTTGGCTTTTTCGGTTCGATCGAGGATTACCGTCACCGCGCGGCGCAGGAGGAAAATTTATGAGCGAATTTCTGATGAAGCTGCTTGCCCGTCCCGGCGGAAATGCGCACCAGCGCAGGCGCGCGGCCATCGTGCTGACAATTCTGGTCATCGCATTTATTCTGACGCTTATTCTGCGCTTCGACGCGGTGACTGCTGCCTTTGCGGAAATGGGCGCATACCTGAAATATAAGTTTATTCGCCGCGCACTGCTGGTGGGCACGCTGGTGTCGCTGTGCGCGGCGCTGCTGGGTGTAACGCTGGTTCTGAAGCGTTATTCTATGATTGGCGACGGCCTTTCGCATGTTGGCTTTGGCGCGCTCTCCATTGCGGCGGCGTTGGGGTTCGTGACGGTGGATACGTTGCCGGCGGCGTTACCCGCCGGCCTGCGTGCGTGGATTGCGTCGGTCTGCGCTTCGATTGCGGCGTCTCCATTGCCGTTCACGCTGGTTGTCGTGATTGCGCTCGCGTTTCTGATTTTGCGGCTGAGCAGCAACGGTCACATCCACGGCGACGCGGCCATTGCGCTGCTCTCCACTGGCGCGCTGGCGGTGGGTGTGCTGGCGGCTTCGCTTACCAGCGGCATGAATGTGGATGTGATGAACTACATGTTCGGCAGCATACTGGCAATGAGCGGTGCAGATGTGGCCGTATCCATCGCACTGTCGGTAATTGTGCTGGCGCTGTTCGCTTTATTTTACAACCGGATATTTGCCGTGACCTTCGACGAGACCTTTGCGCGCGCCACAGGCACGCGCACGGGCCTATTTAACATGCTGATAGCCGTGCTTACGGCGGTGACCATTGTGGTGGGTATGCGCATGATGGGCACGATGCTGATATCGAGTTTGATTATTTTTCCTGCGCTCACATCCATGCGCGTATTTTCACGCTTTCGGGCGGTGTTGATTTCATCGGCCGTGGTGTCGGTGTGCTGCTTTGCGGCGGGCATCATGCTTTCCTGCCTATATTCGATTCCGGCGGGCGCGGGCATCGTGTTGGTAAATCTGGCGGTATTCTGCGTATTTGGACTGGTCGGACGGCTGCGGTGCAGCTGAGAAAAGAATGAAAAATTTACAGTAAAAGCGCTTGCCATGGATGGCGGAGCATGCTATAATACTTCAGTAAGCAGAAGCGACCACTTCTCACCTTGCGAGCATATTGCAATGGTTAATTATCCAAACAGGATGTTTTTAAGAGTGGCGCTTTGCGCTGCTCTTTTTCAATTACCAGAACTTTCAACAGGAGGTGCATCCGTATTAACGATCTCAT
>CAKUDW010000149.1 GCA_934645275.1 uncultured Clostridia bacterium | reverse complement strand
AACGTCCACGTGACGATGGCATGTTCTCTTTCGCTTTAATTACACGCCCAGGCAACGAAAAGGTTGGCATGAAAATTATTAATTCGTGTTTTCTTTTTCGCCTGTCAGAACAGCGCTTGCCGTTTTTTTCGCGGGAAACGTTTTGCGCTTTCTAATTACTTTCGGCGGTATCCATATCTCGCTTATAGGCGATCAAATTTGACCGTGATACCGGGCGCAAGAATTGTTGACGTATCTTTGCAAGAGCCGCCGACCCGCAAAATTCCGTTTTTGCCAATTCTTGTCCCTCAAGAAAGAGCAAGGCTGTCTCCGGCGTTAACTGGCGATGGCCTTGCTCTTATGATTAGGACTTATATCCATGCTGTTGTTTTTGGCTGTAAAGCGCGCCTATACATCTGCGTCTACGGCATATACGCTGACATTATCGTTGCTGAACAGCAGCGTGCAGTTTTCGTCGAACCACGCGGTATTGGCGCTGAAATTAGCGCGTTCGTAGCTGGAAATGTACACATAGTCCACATTATATTCCGCGAACAGCGTGCCGCTATTTGCCGGATCGGCCAGCATCCGCCGTTCGGCCTCCTGCTGCGCGGAATAGTCGATGCCGTGATAGTAGAGATAACTACCAGTACCGCAAACGATGCGGCGGCCCGTGAGCGCGGCTACGGCGTTGTTATGCTGGTTACCAGTTAAAACCACAGCGTCGCGCGGCAGGTTTTCATCGATATAGGCGGCGGCCTGCACCTCGTCTGCGCTGAAAAGCTGGTAGTCGGATATCGTTTCTCGCGCCAGCGACAGCGCGGCGGATACTGTGGAAGCGGCGATGAACAGGCAGGCGAGCATTGTCCGTCCGCGCACGCCTTTCAGGCGCGCGTACAGCCGCGTCAGATACAGGGCCAGCGTGGGCAGCATAATCATGTAGGCGACATAAAAGAGCTTGTTGTTGTCATAGGGATTGGGCTGGAACTGTATCGTTTCCGCTACGGCGTAGATAATCAGCGCGCCCAGCGAAAGCCCGCGCAGCAGGCTGCCGCGCCGTGCGGACAGCGCCGCCGGAACCATGAACAGGTAGGCAAGCCCCACATTTTTGATCCAGAACCAGAAATAGCCGTCGATCAGTCGACCATCGCCTTGGTTGTTGACCCAGTTGAAGCGCAGTGCGAGACTGCCGCCGCCCACTGTCTGCGGGAAGGTCCAGGTCAGCAGCTGCGGCGCGGCGAGCAGCGCGGCGATGCAGCCGTAAATCATGAAGTGGCCAAGCGCAGCCGCCTTCTGGGCGCGCGCCGCGCAGAGCAGTTGCTGCGCCATCACACCGATGCTCAGCAGGCCCAGCGCGAAGAAAGAGTGCGTGTGGATCATCGGCATTAATCCTGCCCAAACGCCTAGTACCGCGAAACTGGCCGCGCGCCGTGTTTCCACGGCTTCAGCGAGCAGGTAAAGCGCCGGCAGCAACACCGTCCAGCCGGCCAACAGCGTGCGCTGCGGCACCATCATATCGCAGATTACATTTACCCAGCGCAGGTTCAAATCCGGCATGTTCGTCGGGGTCTGATAAAACCCGGTAAACACGTTTTGCAGCATTGTGGAATCCTTGAACACACCGTCGAAGGTGTACAGAAAACCCAGTCCGCCGTTTAGAAACATCAGGATGAAGGCGAGAACCACCGCACTTTTTTTGCCTTCGGTCAGCCGCCAGGCAAATACGACGAAGCCCAGATATACCAGCCCCATCATCAGCGTGCCGGTAACGGCGAAGGAGACCGCCAGATCGCTGCCAAAGAGCAGCATACTCGTCACCATGCTGTCGCTTAGAAAGGGGTACCCCAGCAGCGTGCCGGGCAAAATGGTATATTCCGGCGGAAACGCGGCGTTTTGTAGCCCGGTGGCAATGCCCAGATGCAGGCACAAGTCGCCATAGGTGGACTGGCCGACGTGTAGCGCGCCGTTTACATAGCGCAATGTGTGCGTATATTGCAAATAGGCCGACAGGCAGAGCAGCGGCAGAATCAGCGTCAGCAGCAGCCAAACCGGCATGTTTCCGGCAAATTTTTGTTTGATACGGGGGCGCCTTCGCGCCAGTAATTGCGCCGCTGTGGCCAGCAGCGCAGCCACACCGAGCCCGGCCAGATTGGCGGCGCGCGTGAAATCCATGAAGAAGGCGAAGGCGGCTGGAAGCCACATCATCAGAATCAGACCGGCGCACAGCCCGAGCCACAGCCGGATCAGCGCGCATTTATCGCGAAACAGCGCGTCGGCAATCAGCGCGCCGCAGCATAAAAAAGCCAGCAGAAGCATAATACCAGTCATACAGCCTCCAAGTTGCAAGCATTTTAAACGATCGGTTTGCAGGGCCTCATTCGGCTATCTGAAAACGCCCGGGTGTTCCCGATCTTTCATTATTATATATTATATCCGGTGCGCTGTAAAGCAAACTGGAAACGAAAAAATGCGACGCAGGCGGCAGTTGAAATATTAATTAAAAATGAATAATAATTTCAATATAAATGCATATATTACAATACAAAGGCATTTTTGTGCATAAACAAGTGAAAATATTGAACTGTGTCGATTCCTGGTATAAAATACATTGTGTATTGGAACAATAGTTGGGGGAGGAAGCTCAGTGATTCGCACGATTAAGAGACTCGCTGCGCTGGTACTGGTGCTGTTGCTGTGCACCGGCGCGCTGGCAGAAGGCGAGATTTCCACAACGGTAGTCATGCGCGTTTCCAGAATGACGCAGAGTGCCGTGGTCAATGTGGGCGAGGATCTGTCCATGGAAGTGAATATTGAAGGCGTGGAGCCTGCTTCCTACCAGTGGTATTATGAAGGTCAGGCCATCAGCGGCGCGAATCAGAAGGCCTACAGCATCGTGAATGCAAAGGTAGAAAACAGTGGCGTATACCGCATGGATGCCTTTGACGCAAATGGCAAGATGCTGGTGAGCATGGATATCAGCGCCCGCGTGATTGATGATAACGTGCCCAAATCCGGCGATGTATCCATGCCTGTCGGCGTGGCAATTGGCGGTTTTGTGCTTGCGGCGGTCGTGCTCGTGCTGGCTTTCTGGCGCAGAAAACCGGCAGCGCGCTGACGATAGATGCAATAAGCCTGAGCAGCGACCCGCGTTTGCAGGCCGCTGTTTTTTGTTTAGATAAGAATTGGCAAAACCAGAAACGCACTGGAGCTCGCTTCGCAGGGCTTGGTCAACGCATTGCCGACATCCTTTGGATGCGCGGGAACCGGGTGCGGTTTCCTTGAAGATGCGACTGCTTTTTTCGGAATATGCCGACAGTTTAAACTATGCTTCGGAGGATTAAACGAGCCATGGCAAAACCTTTTGAATTTGAGCTTTTGCACATTTGCAAGCAGACGGGCGCGCGGCGAGGTCGCCTGCACACGCCGCATGGCGTGATCGAAACGCCGATTTTCATGCCCGTGGGCACGCAGGCGAGCGTAAAAACCATGTCGCCGGACGAACTGAAGGATTGCGGCGCGCAGATCATACTTTCGAACACCTATCACCTGCACCTGCGCCCGGGCGAAGAATTGATTAAGAAGGCGGGCGGCCTGCATTCTTTCATGAATTGGGATCGTCCGATTCTCACCGATAGCGGCGGATTCCAGGTGTTTTCGCTGGCGGATCTGCGCAAGCTGACGGAGGCGGGCGTGGAATTTCGTTCGCACCTGGACGGTAGCAAAATGTTCATCGGCCCGGAGGAATCCGTTGGGATTCAGGAGGCGCTTGGCTCGGACATTGCGATGCAGTTTGACGAATGTTCGCCCTATCCCTGCGATTATACCCGCGCAAAGGACGCGATGCACCGCACCATTCGCTGGCTGGAGCGCTGTATGAAGGCCAAGACGCGGCAGGATCAGGCACTGTTCGGCATTGTGCAGGGTGCGTTTTACGCCGATCTGCGCATCGAGTGCGCCAAGCAAATGTCGCAGCTCGATTTGCCGGGCTTCGGCATCGGCGGGCTTTCCGTGGGCGAACCGAAGGAAGTTATGTACGACATGCTGGACGCGATGATGCCCTACATGCCGCAGAATAAGCCGCGCTATCTGATGGGTGTGGGATCGCCCGACTGCCTGATCGAGGGCGTGCTGCGCGGTGTGGACATGTTCGATTGCGTGCTGGCCACGCGCGTGGCGCGCAACGGCACGGTATTCACTCACGATGGGCGGCTGGTGGTGCGCAACGCCAAATATGCGGAGGATTTCACGCCGTTGGACGCGGATTGCGACTGCTATGCCTGCAAGAACTTTACACGCGGCTACATTCGTCATCTGTTCAAGGCGGGTGAAATACTGGCGCTGAGGCTCAATTCTATCCACAATATCTATTTCCTGACGCACATGATGTCAGAAATGCGCGAAGCCATCGAAAACGATGCGCTGCTGGATTGGACGAACGAATTCTATGCGCGCCACGGGCGTGGCAACTGGTGAATTTGGCATAAAAACGAAAATTTACCTAATAGACACAGTTTTTGTTCACATAATCGTTGTAAAAGCGCGGCAAGTTGGGTATAATGAAAACAACATATAGATGTAAAGGAGTACACGAAGTTATGAATCTTTTTTCTTCCAGAGCATTGGCAGAAACTGCGACCGCTTCTACGGCGGGCGGCGGAGAAGCGATCTCCATGATTATCATGATCGTTGCGATGGTCGCAATCTTCTATTTCCTGATGATTCGTCCCCAGCGCAAGAAGGACAAGGCTGTGAAGAACATGCTGGCCGCGCTCAAGACCGGCGACCGCATCTGCACCATCGGCGGCTTTTATGGCACCATCGCCGCCATCAAGGACGACACCGTAACCCTGAAGTTCGGTTCCATGGAAAATACCGTCGTGATCGCGCGCTGGGCGATTCGTTCCGTCGAGAACGTCAGCACCGAAAACGATTCTCAGCCTGAAGTCTGATTTTTAACTGAAGGCAGCCCTGACGACGTTTCACAGCGCTCTGAGAAGCACGTGCTTCTCGGGGCGCTTTACTTTATTAAGGAAATGAATTGGCAAAGTCCACTTGGAACAGGGGGAGATAGCGGCGCTGCCCATTTAGCGACATCTGTACGAATCAGCAGCTATCGAATATGATTTGGGTTGGCATAAATGCCACAGAATCGAAATCTATTTGATTGAATTGTAACAGCAATTCGACAGAAGATATGCTATAATAATTCTGATGTTAACTTGAATTACCTACATTAACACAAAGGCAGGGGGAAACATGCCATGAAGAGATGCCTCGCGATTTTGCTGGTTGTGCTGACGCTCGCCCTATCCATGGATTTTACCGCGCTGGCAGATACGAGCAGCAGCCAGAAACTGATGGAAAATGGTCGGAAGTGGCTGGCTGCGGACGCGTTGACCGCCGGTGGAGACACTGCGAATTTGTTGACCAAACTGTTTAACTGGGCTGCGACGACCGCCGCGAAGGATTTTGGCAACAAGATCATCAGCTACGGTGTGAACACGGTCTTTGATATGATCTTTGGCAGCGATGGTCCCGAACA
>CAKUDW010000148.1 GCA_934645275.1 uncultured Clostridia bacterium | reverse complement strand
ACCGGCCGCGTGGAGCGGCTGGAGGTCGGTGAAAGCCGCACGCTGATTAACCGCGCGGTTGTCGCGCAGGAAACGCTTTCGCACGCCGTGCTGAGCTACAGCGCGGAGAATTCTGCCGAAGTAATGACGCAGGCCCTGGAGGACGTGCGCGTATATCCCGTGGAAGGGCAGCTCGAATGCATTTTACGAGCGGGCTATTCCGCGTTTTCAGCCAGCACTGCCGACGTGGTAATGCTGCTGAGCGCTACGGGTGAAATGGGCTATCGCAGTCTTCGCATCACCGATGAAACCTACGGCGGCGTGATTGTCGACCAGCTGTCGGTTCAGCCCGGCGGCGAACCGGTGGAGATCAGCCGTTCCTATCCCGTCCGCGGCAACGAAGGCTTTTGCTGGCGCGTGAGCGGCGTGGACGAAGCTGGCAAACGCATCGATTTCGTAAGTAACGTCGCGCGCCTGCCGGAACGCGAGGCCGCTGCGCCCGCGCAGATTGAAATAAAAGCGGCGACGGTCACGCCGCGCATTCGCCGCAGCGGCGACGTGCGCGTGCAGTTGACGATTACCAATACTGGCGGTGAAAGCGTTCGCGAGCTCACGCTGCGCGAGGCGACGCTGGGCACGCTGCGCGAATTTGTGGTATTGCCTGCCGACGGCACGATTGAGCGCGAATTCCTGCTGCATGTGCAAGAGGATACCGACTTCAGCTTTGCGCTGGATTATGCGCTGCAAGACGGCACGCGCCAGAGCACTGCGCCAGCCGGCGTACACGTGACCATCGCGTCGGACGGCGCGTTGCCCGAGGGCGCGAAGCCGGGACTGTTTGAATTCACAGGCAACAGCATCAAAATCGCCGGCAGTTCAACCTTCGCCGTGCTGTTAATCGTCGGCTGTGTGGTGCTACTCACGCTGATCGTGATGCTGCTGATCGCATCGCGCCGGGCACGGCTTCAGCGGCAGCTGCGCGCGGTGGCTGAAAAGCAGCGGCGGCGCGACGAGCTGGGCAAAACCGGCCGCGTGCCACCGGTAAAACCGACAAAAACCAGGAGCAAAGGACGGGAATAACGCGGTGTTTCAGGGTTACAGCAATGAAGCCTTTGAATTCTTCATGGCAATTCGTTTTAACAACAACCGGGCGTTCTTTCAGGAAAACCGGGACTGGTATCTGCGCGCCGTGCGCGAACCGAGCCTGGCCCTGGCGCAGGATCTGAATGCGCTGATAGAGGAAATTGATCCAGAAATGGAGCGTCGCCCACACCGCACGCTGAGCCGCATCAACCGCGACATACGCTTTTCAAAGGACAAATCGCCCTACCGCGACCATGTGTGGATGGCCTTTCGCAGGCCCGGCCCGGATCGCGGCGGCGTGCCCGGATTATACTTTCAGCTGGAGGTTGAGCGCGGCGAATGCGGCATGGGCTTTTACCACGAAAACCGGCTGATGATGGACGGCCTGCGGGCGCGCATGGCACAGCGGCCCGATGAAATGCTGGCGCTGCTTGATGGGCTGAAGGACGATTACAGTCTCTATCTGGATCAACGGGTACGCATGGCCGTGCCTGAAAGCTTGCCGGAGGCACTTGTGCCCATATATCGCGCGCGCAGTCTGTATTTTTTCCGGCGTATTGAGGATTTCGAGCTAATCAAGTCGTCGCAGCTGGCGAACGCGCTGGCGGCGGACTACCGGCGGCTCACGCCAATGTACCGCTACATCATGAATTTCTGGCCTGATGAGAACAGGCTGTGATTGCAAGCGACCGAAGGGGGTTTTTATGAGTTCCAGTTCCAAATTCGACCAATGGTTCAAGCTGAGAAGCGGTTCGGACATTCGTGGTGACGCGGCGCTGCTGACGGATGAATTTGCCGAAAAAATCGGCTACGTATTCGCTCAGTGGGTGGCCCGCAAATACGGCACTACTTCCGACAAGATCAAGCTAGCCGTCGGGCGCGACGTGCGGCTTTCCGGTCCGCGGCTGAAGGAAGCGCTGATTCAGGGCATGAAGGCTGCGGACAGCGACGTGCTGGACTGCGACCTGTGTACCACACCCGCGATGTTCATGACCTGCGTAGAGGAATCCACGCGCGCCAACGGCGCTGTCATGATTACCGCCAGCCATCAACCGTCCGGAAAAAACGGTTTCAAGTTCATCACGCGCGACGGCGGCCTGACTGCGAACGACGTCAAGGCGTTGATTGAAGCCGCTTCCGAAGCCGAAATCCCCGATCCGCTGGTAAAAGAAATCGACTTTCTGTCCGTTTACAAGCAGTCGCTGAAAGCGATGGTGCGCCGCCGCCTGAACGACGAGAGCGCCAAACCGCTGTTGGGGCTGCACGTGGTGGTAGACGCGGGCAACGGCGCAGGCGGCTTTTATGCAAAGTTTCTGGAAGAACTGGGCGCGAACGTGGCGGGCAGCCAGTTTCTACTGCCGGACGGTAATTTCCCGAATCACATTCCCAACCCCGAGGACGCCACGGCCATGGCCTTTATTTCGCAGGCGGTGTTGGACAGCAAGGCTGATCTGGGTGTAATCTTTGACGCCGACTGCGACCGTGCGGCCATCGTAGATCAAAGCGGCAAGGCCATCAACCGCAACCGGCTGATCGCGCTGATCGCGGCGATCCTGTTGGAAGAAAACCCGGGTGCGACCTTCGTGACCGACAGCGTGACCAGCTCGGGGCTAAATCAGTTTATCAACGAGTGGGGCGGCACGCACTACCGCTTCAAGCGCGGTTATCGCAACGTAATCGACGAGGCGATCCGCCTGAACAGCGAGGGCATCGATTGCCCACTGGCCATCGAAACCAGCGGCCATGCGGCGCTGCGCGAAAACTATTTTCTGGACGACGGCATGTATCTGGTCACACGCCTGATCTGCGAGGCAATGCGCCGCAAGCGCGAGGGCCAGACGCTCTCCTCGCTGATCGACGAACTTCAGGAGCCGGTGGAAAGCTGTGAAATCCGTCTGCCCATCCTCGAAGAAGATTTCCGCACGGCCGGTCAGGAAGTAATCGAAGTCATCCTTTCACACACGCTGGAGAACCCGGAGTGGAATCTCGCACCAGACAACCGCGAGGGCGTGCGCATTTCGTTTAATCTGGATGGCGGCGTGAACAACGCCTGGTTCCTGCTGCGGCTGTCGGTACACGACCCTGTGATGCCGTTGAACGCAGAAAGCGACGTGCCCGGTGGTGTAGGCCGCATGCTGCGCCAACTGTACGCACTGCTGGAGGATGTAACCACGCTGGATCTCGCCCCGCTGAAGGCCGCGGCCAGGGCATGAGCCATTCGCTATAAAATTTATCAAATTTCACGTAAAGCGTATTTCGCAAGCAGGCGATATATGTTATAATTGTAATGGTAGAAATAATGTTCCCCGCGCCCGCAGCGGCGCTTACAACGGGTAAATTCAGGTGAACCTGCAAATAAACAAGAACAGGAGATGTGTTTAAAATGACTCATGAACAGCTGGTCGTCAACGCCATTCGCATTCTGTCCGCAGAAGCGGTTCAGAAGGCCAACTCCGGCCATCCCGGTATGCCCATGGGCGCGGCCCCGGCCGCCTATGCCCTGTGGGGCAAGCAGATGAAGCATAATCCGGCCGACCCCAAGTGGATCAACCGCGACCGCTTCGTGCTCTCTTCCGGTCATGGTTCCATGCTGATGTACAGCCTGCTGCACCTCTTTGGCTACGGCCTGACGATTGAGGATTTGAAACAGTTCCGTCAGTTCGGCTCCAAGACCCCCGGCCATCCTGAATACGGCCACACCATCGGCGTGGAAACCACCACGGGCCCGCTGGGTCAGGGCATTGCCAACGCGGTCGGCATGGCGATGGCGGAAAAGCATCTGGCAGCGAAGTTCAACCGCGACGGCTATCCGGTGGTCGATCATTACACCTACTGCATTCTGGGCGACGGTTGCATGATGGAAGGCATTTCCCACGAAGCCTGCTCGCTGGCCGGTACGCTGGGCCTGAACAAGCTGATTGCACTGTACGACGACAACGAGATCTCCATTGAGGGCGACACCAACATCGCCTTCCGCGAGGATGTACCCGCGCGCTTCCGCGCCTATGGCTGGAACGTGATCGACGTGAAGGAAGGCAACTGCTGGCGGCAGATCGACGCAGCGCTGACCGTGGCCAAGAAGTCTGATAAGCCCACGCTGATCGTGTGCCACACCGCCATCGGCTTTGGTTCCCCGAAGCAGGGCATGGCCGCTTCCCACGGCGAACCGCTCGGTGTGGAAAACCTGGCCGAAACCAAGAAGAATCTCGAATGGCCCTGCACCGAAGACTTCGCCGTGCCGCAGGAAGTGTACGATTGCACGGCCGAAACCCTGAAGGCGGGTAAGGCTGCCGAAGCGAAGTGGGACGAGCTGATGGCCGAATATGCCAAGGCGTATCCGGAGTTGAAGGCCGAATTCGACAAGTGGTTCTCTGGCGAAATCGTGGATCTGACCAAGTGCGACGATCTGTTCGCCTTTGAAAAGGGCAGCGCCACCCGCGCTTCCAGCGGCGAGGTGCTCAACCGTCTGACCAAGTATGTGCCGAATTTCTTCGGCGGCTCGGCCGACCTTGCGCCCTCCAACAAGTCCTACATGAAGGGCAAGGGCGATTTCTCCAAGGAAACGCCGGACGGCGACAACCTGCACTTCGGCGTGCGCGAGCATGCAATGGCGGCCATCTGCAATGGTATTTACCTGCACGGCGGCCTGCGTCCCTACTGCGCCACCTTCTTCGTGTTCTCCGATTACATGAAGAATGCGATGCGCATGTCCTCCATCATGAATCTGGGCGTGCCCTATATTCTGACGCACGATTCCATCGGCGTCGGCGAGGATGGCCCGACCCATCAGCCCATCGAGCATCTGGCCGGCCTGCGCGCCGTACCGGGGCTGATCGTGTTCCGTCCGGCAGACAGCAAGGAAACTGCCGCCGGCTGGATTGCTGCGCTGACTGAAAAACATCCCGTGGCACTGGTACTCACCCGCCAGAACCTGCCGCTGTACGACAAGAGCGGTCTGGATGCGCTCAAAGGCGGCTACATCATCTCTGACAGTGAAAAGGCAACTCCCGACGTACTGCTGATGGCCTCCGGTTCCGAGGTTGAACAGTGCGTTGGCGCACAGAAACTGCTCAAAGAAGAGGGCATTGACGCCCGCGTCATCTCCATGCCCAGCTTCGAGCTGTTTGAGGCGCAGTCTGATGAATACAAGGAGTCCGTCATGCCCAAGGCCGTGCGCGCACGCGTTGCGGTGGAAGCGGCTGCGAGCTTCGGCTGGCACAAGTACGTCGGCCTGGACGGCGCGACCGTCACGCTGGATCACTTCGGTGCATCCGCTCCCGCCGGCCTGCTGTTCAAGGAGTTCGGCTTCACGGCGGAAAACGTCGCGGCCAACGCCAAAAAAGTGCTCGGTAAGTAATTCATAATAACCCATATGATAAGCACGGCGGCAGGATACCTATCCTGCCGCCGTCAGACTGTCGAAAAAACCAGGGGGGAGCTTGCTTCCCCGTCCACAGGCTTGTC
>CAKUDW010000147.1 GCA_934645275.1 uncultured Clostridia bacterium | reverse complement strand
TTTTGGAGGGCTTAAACGGACAAATCATCGTGGCGGATGGGCCGTGGGGCGATGCATGTGTTTACATTGCGGGTACGTCGGCGCGATATCAGAATCTATATCCGCTAGGCGAAGCGAACGGAAATGTGCTGTATGCCTATATGATGGCAAATACCGCGCGTTATACGAACGATATTCTAAATGAAACGCAGCTTTCAACCGATATGGAAAGCGCCCGCTACGGCGTAGTCGGCTCAGATGGTGAAATTCTGCTTCCGGCAACGTATCTGTCCATCACTTATTTAGCTAACGATCGGTTGCTGGTACGGACGGAGGATGCGTGGCAAATGATCGACAGCGCTGGAAACGTATTCTGGCAGTCGCAGATATTTACGCAAAGCGCAGCACCCAGCGCCGCAGCACGCTCTTGACCGCAGCAGCAAGATTCCACACTTCGACGCGTTCGGCAGCAATGAGATCGCATTCGTCAATCGTCGTGCCGCCGCTGAGCAGGCGTACACGGCCGATGACTTCACCTTTGGAAACCGGTGCGGACAGCGCATCGGTTTCAATTTTGGTTTCAACCGCTTCATCGACGGCCACCGCACCGCGCAGAGCACGCGCGGCAAGCGCGCCGACCGAAGCCATATTGCCGTTCAGCACGCTCACGCGCGCGGCTTCCTCGCCAGCCTCCAGCGCCTGTTCCATGCGGAAGTGCTCGAAGCCGTAATCCAGCATGGTCGTAGCCGTATCAAACCAGGTATAGCAATTCAAAACTGCGCCGATCAACTCGAGTTCGTCCCGTTTTGCAGAAAATACAAGACAGCGGCCCGCCTTATTGGTAAAGCCCGTTTTTCCGCCAGTAGCCCCCTCATAGGTACTCAGCAGGCGATTTTTGTTTTCAAGCACGCGGCTGTATTCATTGCCAACCCAGGGAATGATTTTCTTTTTCGTGCCTGTGATGGTTCTGAAATCATCGCGCTTCATGGCTTCGCGCATAATCAGTGCCAGCCCAAGGGCCGAAGCAGCGTGACCATCCGCATCCAGGCCGTGAGGATTCACAAAATGCGCGTCCGCGCCCAGCTCGGCGGCGCGCGCATTGGCCATGTCTGCAAAGGCGGAGACACTGCCGGCAACGTACTCGGCAATGGCCACGGCCGCATCGTTGCCGCTCCGCAACATCAGGCCATAGAGCATCTGCTCCATGGTCAACGTTTCTCCCTCAGACAGATAAATTGAGGTGCCGCTCACGCCGTGAGCATTTTTCCCGGCAGTCACTTCGTCGCCCAAGTCGGCGTTTTCAAGCGCCAGCAGCGCAGTCATAATCTTTGTGCAGGATGCCTCGGGCAGACGCTGATTTTCATTTTGCCCAAAAAGTACGCGCCCACTTGCACCGTCGATCAGTACCGCGCCCTTTGCGGCCACTGTGAGCGCTTCGGATGATTGCGCCGGAAGCGAGAGCGCCAACGCGAGTACAATTGAGATTAGCATGACTTTGCGCATAAAAAACCTCCGATGCATTCTTCATCGAAGGTAATTATATGCCTATGGGCGCGGTTTATTGCTCGGGTTCGCCTTCCTCTGCTTCCTGCGGGGCGCCAAATAACAATGCCTCGCAGCCGGCGCGATAGGCGGAAGAAAATATTGCACAGTCCATCGCTGGAGAAATGGTGCTCGCGCTTTCGAACATCTGACAAATGGCCTGCTGTTGGCGAGCGCAGAACTGCGCGTAAAGATTCTGCACATCATCTTCGTTTTCAACGCTGATCATCGCACGGATATCCTCCATCATGCACACGCGCTTGAGCGACACGATCATGATCAGCATTGCAATTTGCATGCGACTGTATTTTTTTCCGCTGGGACGGGGAATCAGCTTGTTTTTTACATAATTGTTGATCATTGGTGCAGAGAGATAGCCCTTCGTGGATTCACCGTAGAGCGGCTCATAGGCGCGGGTAATGAAAGTGATGACCTGATCCATATACAGCCCAAGATCCGGTATGCTTTCCCATGGTACCGGCCGATAGCGGGCGATTTCACCCCACACGCGATTCCGTTCGTTTTCCATTTAGACCCCTCCCTGCCAGCTATTATAGCATACTTTTTCTGGTTTGCAAATACTGTTTTTGAAAAGTACTTGACAAATAATAAAAAATGATATAATCTAGTATTGAAAACCAGATTGTATGGAGGCGATAGTGTGTTTTCTGCGTGTCTGAGCGTTTGGGGAGATTCGATTGCCAAGGGCGTTATCTTTGATGAAGCGCGGGGACGCTATGCCATTTGCCGCGACAGCTGTCTTCAATTGCTCAAGCGCGAGGACGGCGTGACGGTTGAAAACCATTCTGTGATGGGACAGACTTCACAGGACGGGCTTGCCCGCATGCAGCCAGAGGCGATCAGGCCCGGAGAAGTCGCTGTAATCGAGTACGGAGGCAACGATTGTGATCTGGATTGGAAGGCCGTAGCTGAGCATCCGGATGTGCCGCAATACGGCAAGGTGCCGGTCGAGCAGTTCAGTCGGAATCTCGAAGAAATGGTGAAGCGTGCGCGCGCTGCGGATGCGGAACCTGTATTGGTAACGCCGCCGCCGCTGATTGCGCAGCGCTATTTTGCCTGGGTTTCCCGTGGGCTGAACGCCGAAAACATCATGAAATATCTGGGAGATGTAGAAGCTATTTTCCGTTGGCAGGAGAATTATGCCAACCATGTGTGCGCGCTGGCAAAACGCATGAGCGTGAAACTGGTGGACATTCGCTCGAAGATGCTGGCTACGGGTACGGAAGCACTGATGTGCGTGGACGGCATTCACCCCAACGAGCGAGGGCATCGCGTGATTTATGAAGCTGTTGCGCCGCTGTTGCAATAATACGATATAAACTTGAGTTCCGCAGAGGAAGCTGTTTTCTCTGCGGATGTTTTATGAAGGGCGAGAATTAGCAAAACCGCACCGGAGTTTTGCCGGCAGATGGTTCTTGTGGAGAGATGCCGAAAATTCTTAAGTGACAAAAATCCTTGAACTGTAGAATAGTAAGTATACTGAGGGCTCTTGTATCTTGTATGTGGTAGCTTTCGCTTGTTTTTACGCTGTATCTGCACAACAGGCCTGAACTCAAAATGCATGCGGCATATGTTTTTATCCGTACAATTATTCATTTCATGCAGAAAATCGCGTTTACAACTTCACATCCGTGTGCTATACTGTCCAGAAGAAATGGAGGGGCCGGTCATGAACTATTTTAAGAACATTCGCCGCCTGGTCGTTAAGGTGGGTACCTCTACGCTCACCTATGAGACGGCTCGGCTGAACCTTCGCCGCATGGACAGGCTTGCACGCGTGCTGGCGGATTTGCGCAATCAGGGGATTGAGGTCATCCTGGTGTCGTCTGGCGCGATTGCCGTGGGCGTTGGCAAGCTGAAGCTGCCGGCCAAGCCGCACGATATCGGCGGCCGTCAGGCCTGCGCTGCGGTGGGACAGTGCGAATTGATGTATATATATGATAAGCTTTTTGGCGAATATGGTCAGACCACGGCGCAGATATTGCTCACGCGCGACTGCGTGGATGACGCGCTGCGTCTGAATAATATACGCAGCGCCTTTGAACGTTTGCTGGACATGGGCGCGCTGCCGATTATCAATGAAAACGATACGGTGGCTACCGAGGAAATTGAATTTGGCGATAACGATACGCTGTCAGCGGTCGTAGCGCGTGCCGTGCGCGCGGACGCGCTGGTAATTTTAACGGATATCGACGGCCTGCACGCGCAGAACCCGAAGGAGCATCCGGATGCGCCGCTGATTCATGTAGTGGATAAAATTGATGAGAATACGAAGCGCATCGCAGGCGGTGCGGGTTCTGCGCGCGGCACCGGCGGCATGTACACCAAAGTGGTGGCGGCGGAACTGGCCACGGGCGCGGGCATCACGACGGCCATTGTGGACGGTTCTGATCCGGAAATTCTGTATCGCCTGCTCGGCGGCGAGGCCGTCGGCACGGTATTTACGGCGAACGGGGGCAAATAATATGAAACTGGATATGCAGGATATTGGAAGGCGTGCAAAGGCTGCGGCGCGGACGTTGGCAGCGGCGGGCGCAACGCAGAAACGCGACGCGCTCTGCGCGATGGCAGATGAAGTGCTGGCTTCCGCGCAGGATATATTTGCGGCGAACGCGCAGGATGTGGACGCAGCGCGCGCGGGCGGCATGTCTGAGGCGATGCTGGATCGGCTGCGCATGAACGAAGCGCGGCTTCAGGGCATGGCGGATGGCATGCGCAAAGTGGCCGCTATGGCGGATCCCGTAGGCCGGGTGCTGGATGGTGATACGCTGGTAAACGGCTTGCGACTGGAGCGGCGCACCGTGCCCTTTGGCGTGATTGGTGTAATTTATGAGGCGCGGCCGAATGTGACTGGCGATGCAGCGGCGCTGTGCTTTAAGAGCGGCAACGCCTGCATATTGCGAGGCGGACGCGAGGCCATTCGCTCCAATACGGCCATTGCGCATGCGCTCTGGCGCGGACTTGAGAAATCGGGCATGAATCCGGATTGCGTGATCCTGATTGAGGATACCAGTCGCGAGAGCGCGGCGGCGCTGATGCGGATGAACGGCTATATTGACCTGCTGATTCCGCGCGGCGGTGCGGGGCTGATTCGCAGCGTGGTGGAGAATGCGACCGTGCCGGTGATCGAGACGGGCGTGGGCAATTGCCACGTCTACGTGGAAAAGACGGCCGATATCGACATG
Source organism: uncultured Clostridia bacterium (assembly GCA_934645275.1). The sequence goes on along the minus strand of CAKUDW010000147.1, from coordinate 809 downwards.
GCGGCGAACATCGTGTTCAACGCAAAGACCTCGCGTCCGTCGGTGTGCAACGCGATGGAGACGCTGCTGGTGGATCGGGATATCGCGGCGCAGGCGCTGCCGGTCATAGCAGCGAAGCTGCGCGAAAAGCAGGTGGAAATCCGTGGTTGTGCGGAAACACTGCGCATTCTGTCTGAGGCGAAACTCGCCACAGAAGAGGATTACGCGAAGGAATTCCTGGATTATATTCTGGCGGTGAAGGTGGTCGGCGGCATCGACGAGGCCATGGCGCACATCGACCGCTATTCCACGCGCCACAGCGAAGCCATCGTGACTCGCGATTACGCGGCGGCGGAGCGTTTTACTGCGCTGGTGGACGCGGCGGCAGTGTATGTGAACGCATCCACGCGCTTTACCGACGGCGGCGAATTCGGCCTGGGCGCAGAAATAGGCATTTCCACGCAGAAGCTGCATGCGCGCGGCCCGTTGGGGTTGAACCAGTTGGTCTCCTATAAATTTATCGTGCGCGGAGACGGCCAGGTGCGCGTTTGAATGTTTGAAGCGTGCTCAAAACGGGTATACAATATTTGACGGATACAAGATCCGTGAACGGAGGTGTTATTATGGCGATCAAGACTGTAAGCAGCGCCAATTTTGAAAATGAAGTCATTAAGAGTGAACGTACCGTGCTGGTGGATTTCTGGGCGACCTGGTGCGGTCCGTGCAAGATGCTCGCGCCGGAGCTGGAAAAGCTGGCAGTCGCGCATCCGGAAATCGACGTCGCCAAGGTAAACGTGGATGAGAATCCCGATTTGGCGGCGGCGCATCAC
>CAKUDW010000146.1 GCA_934645275.1 uncultured Clostridia bacterium | reverse complement strand
CTCTTCTACCTGGCAGCATGAATTGCCGATTATTCATGGCATTACCGACGCGTTGAAGGGCAGCATGTATAGCCTGAAAATTGAAATTGCAGCATTTCAGGATTTTGAGGAGAATATTCGCAAATTAACCATGTATGCCCAGAACAAGTATGCTGATGGCATTATATTATTATCGCCTTGGCATATTGATGACGATCTTCTGCTTCCGTTGCAGTATCATAAGCTGCCGTATGTCGTCGTTGGCACATGTGCGCAGAATTGTAACCACGGCTATATTGATTTTGACAATGAGGAACCGATGCGTCAGATTGTAAGAGATATGTATGCTCAAGGCTGTCGGCGCTTTGGAATGATTGGTGGTTTTGCATTGCAGCGTCACATGGTTTGCCGTGAGCAGGGTTTTCGTGCCACTTTGGCAGAACTTGGCGTGCCGTTGCACGAAAAACTGATTTGCTATACCGACTATAGTCTGTTGGAAGGTTATCGGGTAGGAATGAATATGCTTTCCAAAGAACTGATTCCAGATGCGATTGTTTGCGGCAACGATAATATTGCCGCAGGCGTGCTTCGAGCAATCCACGAAAAGGGCTTGAAGGTGCCGGAAGATATTGTGATCAGTGGCTTTGACGATTCGGTCGTTTCAGAAGCATGCTATCCACCAATTACAACAGTGAGGGTTCCTGCGTATGACCTCGGTATGATTGCTGGCAGTGAATTGATGCGCAGTATTGAGGACGACAGGTATGTGATTCCGAATCATCTGTTAAAATGTGATGTGGAATACAAAGCTTCTACCAGGCGAAAATGAGCCTGATGTAATCAAAAAAGGAGAAAATGCATGAATTTTTATGTTGAGGCGCTCCAGGATGAGCACAAGCTCCTGGAAAGCGTATTGGATAGCTACCGCAACCAGCTTGGCGGCGCGGTTGCCAAAGCATTTGAAGCGCTGCGCAGCGGCAGCGCAAGCCGGCTGATGTTCTGTGGCATGGGATCTTCCTACTATGCGGCGCTGAGCGTAATTGCGCCGCTCAATGCCGCAGGCATTCGCGCGACGGCGCACAACTGCTACGAGTTGCTCCATTACAATTTGGACGCCATTGACGCCAATGCCGTCGTGGTCGCCATTTCGCAGTCCGGCAACACGCCCGAAGTGGTTTCGTTGGTGGAAGCTTCGATGAAGCGCGCTGCGGCGACAGTGACAATGTTTAACAATCCCAATTGCCGCCTGAAAGGCATGGCAGATGCGGAAATGCTTCTTGAAATCGGGCCGGAGACGCCTATTTCCAATAAGACCTATTATGCGCAGGTGGCGCAGCTGAACCTGCTGGCGGCCTGGCTTACGGGCGAAGATCTGGATAAAATACTCGCCGAAATTCGCAAGGCGATTTCATGGCATGATGAATATGTGGCTGCGCAGACGCAGATCACCGGCGACCTGCTCGATACCCTGAAGGGTGTAACGCTCTGCGACGTGCTCGGCGACGATGCACAGCTTGGCGCGGCGCTTCAGGCAGGGCTGGTAATGCGCGAAATGGGCGGAATCCCCGTATGCGCGCACAGTCTGAGCGATTATAATCACGGCTGGTTTGAAATTGCCAATCCGGATTATGCGATGATCATTATGGCGGATCGTCTGTCGGAGAACGACGAAAAGATGATTGCACATTGCCAGAAAAACGGCGGCCGCGTGTTGCTATTCACGCCGCAGCGCTGTTCGATGAAGGGATTGGAGATGCCCGAGGCGCCAAAGAGCCTGCTGCCGCTGTATACGATTGTTCCGGCCTATTTCATTGCGGGCTTGTACCGTGAGCGCGCGTAGTATTTCATGGCGAGAGGAAGCGATCGGGCATGAGATACTTGGGCGTAGATATTGGCGGAACCAAAATTGCTGCTGGAATTGTGGATGAAAACTTCCATATTCTGGCAGAAGAGACCGTGCCTACCAATGTAGCAGGAGGGCCGAATGCGATTACGGCAGATATTGTTCGGGCGGTTCGGGCGGCTTGTGCTCAGGCAGGCACGTGCGTCGAAGCGTTTCCGTATGTGGGGATTGGCTGCGCGGGAACGATTGACGCGAAGGCAGGCGTTGTGAAATATGCAAACAATCTGCGCTTTGAGAGCGATGTATCGCTGGCGGCGCCGGTTGCGGCCGCTCTTGGCAGGCCGGTGTATCTGGAAAACGATGCAAACTGCGCGGGACTTGGCGAATTTCTGGCGCTGGAAGAACATCGGCGCATTCAGAGTTTCGTGATGATTACGCTGGGCACGGGTATCGGTTCGGCGTGCGTGATCGACGGCAAACTGTATCGTGGTTTTAACGGCGCGGCGCCGGAACTGGGCCACTGCATCATTGAAGCGGACGGAATATTGTGCGACTGCGGTGCGCGCGGATGCTGGGAAATGTATTGCGCGGGTCATTCGCTGCGCGATAAGGCTCAGGAGCTTGCGCGCAGGAATCCGCAAAGCGCGATGTGGGCGCAGGCCGATGGAAAGCTTGAACGCATCGATGGCCACGCGGCGTTTGCGGCTTGGCGTGAGGGCGATGCGGCGGCGGGTGAAGTGGTGAATTACTATTTGCATTACTTTAAGGTGGGCATTGCCAATGCCATCAACGCCTTTCAGCCGGAAGTTCTGGCACTTGGCGGCGGCATCTGCAATCAGGGCGATATTCTGCTCGAAGCGGCGCGTGAAGCCGTGCATACGGGCTCCTATTGCAAGACAGTGCAACCGACGACCGTGATTCGAGCCAGACTTGGCAGCAAAGCGGGCATATTCGGCGCGGCTTATCTGCGGCGTTGACGACGAAAAAACGATGGCGAACGCTAAGTTTCTTAGCGTTCGCCATCATTCTTAAGCATCAATAATAAACTTTGCGAATCAGCGAATTTCGAATCAGGCGGTCACGCCTGTCGTTGAAGAAATTCGCCGATAACTTCGCATGCGCGGCTTGCTATTATTTCTCGTTCTGCACCACGGTGAAGGCGTCGGTGTACTTCAGCGCGTAATCCAGATACTGATCCTCCGGCATATAGAAGCTGTCGTCGTCGCCGGTGCGGGAAATATGCATCGCGATGGTGTGGCCCTCGTCGTCCACGCGCACGTAGACGGAAAGGTTCTGGCAATACACGTTAGAGGCAGGGTCGGCGCTCGCTTCGGTATCTTCAGCAGCCGCATCGTCCGCAGGCGCTTCAGTGTTTTCAGCGGCCGCATCGTCCGCAGGCGCCTCGGTCGTTTCGGCGGCCGCGTCGTCCGCGGGCGCCTCAGTCTCGACCGGAGCCGCAGCTTCAGCGTTGTCAGATACATCGGCGGCGAGGCTAGAGTCATAATAATCGTAGGTGTAACCGAACACGAACGCATCGTGATCCTGAATTGTGGTCGCAATCTTTTCACTGGTTTCAATGCTGTCGATGCTGCTGTTGTAAGCGATGATGCTGTCAGTCAGCGTTTCGGCATCCACATGGCTGCCAGCCAGCGTGATGTTATTGATGTGGTCGGTTTCCTGATCCGGCGTATAGGTATAGTTGATCAATCCGCTGTTCTCGGAGCGATTTTCTGTGAGCGTGAAGCCGTCGAGTTCGTTGGCTTCGCCGACTTTGAAGTAGCGATTCTTGATCTTGGCGCTGCCGTAGGAGACGATATCACCGCTCTGCACGTCCTTAGCGCCGATGAAACCGTCGTCGTAGAACAGGTTAAACAGCACAATCGCCAGCGCGATCACTGCCACGATGATGATCAATTCAATGATTTCTTTTTTCGCCAGAAAGGGCTTCTTCTTTTCAGTCTTGCGATAACCCTTGTTCGCTGCGCTCTTTTTTGCCATAGCGTGTAACCATTCCTTTCAGTTAAATATCCGCTTCGAGTATTATAACACAGAATCCATGGCCGGTACAACTCGTAATAAACGATAATTTTTACATGAATTTTTATACGGAAATTGCACTATTGTGCAGTCGCAGTCGATTCGGGTGTGGTTTCGGGTGTGGCTTTGGCGTCCGCCTCGGGTGCAGTTGTCGGGTTGAGCGCGATTTCTGCGTCGGATTCGGGGGCGGTCGTTGGCTTGGGCGTGCGCAAAATCAGTTCGCAGCCATCGGCAACGGCCTTCAGGTAGCGGCTCGCGCCGCAGACCTCGCAGCCGGGATTTCCGGCCTCGACAGCGGCCTTCGCCGTCGTCAGGCTCCAGTCGCCGCTGAAGGCACTGCATTCGTCGTTCAGGTGCGCTACGCCATCGCCGTCAATCCACGCTACGGCCGCTTCGTCCAGCAGCGCTTTGTCCGGCGCGCCGCAGGTGTTGCAGCGGCGATACTTTCGATCACGCGTCTCTTCGAAGCGGTGCGCCGTCGAGGTGAGCATCGGTCCGCACTGAGGCGTGCGGTGGTAGAATTTGCTGCCGTTGTTATAATACACCGTGGCTTCACCCGCGCTCTTTACGGTGAAGGTACGCGCAAGCGTTTCCGGACTGACGGTTTCAAACGCAGCATCGGACTTCAGCGTTCCATCGCTCAGGAGCATGCCGCCGGTCACGGCTTCGCCGTCCGCCGGTTCGGGCCGGCTGCCGGGCACATATACCGGCAGACTGCCTGCGCGAACGGGCGGCGCGGGCGTGGCCGTTGGCTCGGGTGTTGCGCCGTTCATTTCGGGTTCGGCGCTTTTATCAGAGGCGGGGGAGGCTGCAAGCTTTGCATCGAGCTTTTCACGAACGCCCGCGGCGAAGTCAACACCAGCGTCAATGCCGTCTGCCAGCGCTGTGCGCGCCTTGCGCCAGAGCGCGCTGCCGAAATCACCCGCGTCTTCATAGGCTACGGCCATGCGCTCGCCCGTCTGATTGCCGAAAGCAATGATCGCTTCGGCTGCGGCGTCCAGATAGCTGTTAACGCTGTCCTGTACGGCGGCATAGCCTGCGTTGCCCGTATCTACGGTGAGCGCAAAGCCAAGCAGTAATATGCACGCGGCCAGCGACACTACGCTTGCCAGTAGCTTCGCGCCGGAACGCCAGCGGATTTTGCGCCGCCAAAGCAGCGTCAGTCCCGCGGGCCACAGGGTCAACAACAGCAGGAAGGTGAGCAGTTTGTAGAAAAAACCGGCGCGCCTGCGCTTGCGGCGGGGCGGCTTCTTTTCGGGCTCAGGCGCGCGCTGCGGAGCCGGGGTTGGGCGCGGTACACTCGCGCGCTTCTGTGAGCGCTGCATATATTTGCGTCCGCCGGTAAAGCGCTGCAGGCGCGCTGTGGGGGCCAAAACGGAAGAATATATCATCTGCATGGATTTTGTTCGCCTTTCGCGGAGTCGTGCGGGAAGCGGCGGAAGAGCCAACTTCGAAATTTTGCCAATGCTACATATAACATATATATTATAGCAAAGCCGGATTAAATACTCAAAGACAACAATGTGACAAATGCGGCCGCGGTACGTTGTTCTGTAAAGATTCTGCAAATTTGAGACCGAATTTTGCCAATATTATAAATTTAACGCAATTTATGGCAGGAAAAAAGGGTGTTTTATAGAATCACAGAAGTTGGGTTCCGTTAGTATTTTGATATGCGTAATGG
>CAKUDW010000145.1 GCA_934645275.1 uncultured Clostridia bacterium | reverse complement strand
GCTATCGCCCTCGTGAAGCAGACGGCCAAGGCCAAGTTCGACGAGACGATCGAAATTTCCGTCCGTCTGGGCGTTGATCCCCGCCATGCGGATCAGCAGGTTCGCGGCGCCGTCGTTCTGCCGAACGGCACCGGCAAGACCGTGCGCGTGCTGGCCTTCGTGAAGGAAAACCGTATTGAAGAAGCCAAAGCGGCTGGCGCTGATCTGATTGCTGATGACGAGATCATCAAGAAGATCCAGGGCGGCTGGTTCGAATTTGACGCTTGTATCGCGACCCCGGACATGATGGGCGTCGTCGGCCGTCTGGGCCGCGTGCTTGGTCCGAAGGGCCTGATGCCGAACCCGAAGTCCGGCAGCGTTTCGCCTGATATCACGCGCATGATTCATGATATCAAAGCCGGTAAAGTTGAGTATCGCGTCGACAAGACCGCGATCATTCACTGCCCGGTCGGCAAGGCGTCCTTCGAAGAAGGCAAGCTCACCGAGAACCTGCGCACGTTGATGGAGGCCATCATTAAGGCCAAGCCGGCAGCTGCCAAGGGCGCTTATATCAAGTCCGCGGTGCTCTCTTCTACGATGGGCCCCGGTATCAAACTCAATGCCCTGAAATTCTGATCTTTGATATAGATTTAAGGGGAAAAAACCTCCGGGCGCGAAAGCGCTGCGGAGGTTTTCTATGGTAAACTGCTTTATGTCTATAAATTTAAAGGAGATTTGCGATCATGAAAAAGGGACTGAACACGAAGGCCATGGTGCGTTGCGCGCTCTTTGCTGCGCTGATTTGCGTACTTTCGCCCTTTTCCATCCAGATTGGCCCCGTGCCGATTACCATTTCGCTGTTTGCGGTCATGCTCTGTGGCGTGACGCTCGACTGGCGCGGCGCAGGGCTGGCTGTGCTGGTTTACCTGCTGATCGGCCTGATCGGGTTGCCGGTATTCTCTGGCGGCAAGGGCGGTGCCGCAGTCATTGTGGGCCCGACCGGCGGCTATATTTGGGCTTATTTGCCGATGGCGGTGCTCATTAGCATTTTTACCCGCAAGGGCGGCTATGTGCGCGCGGCAATCGTGTGTGCACTGTCGCTGCTTCTCTGCTATGGTCTGGGCACGCTGCAGTTCTGTCTCGTGGCGAATTATACCTTTGGCGCGGCGCTCGCGGTATGCGTGTGGCCGTTTGTGCCGTTTGACATCGCAAAGTCCGTCTGTGCGGCCCTGCTGGGTACGCGCCTGCGCAAGTTGCCTTCGGCCAATTAGCGCGCGTTTCAGGGATTTTGGTAAAATAATTGGGAAAACCTCGATTCAGAATAGTTGGATCGAGGTTTTTCATTGGAGTATGCCAAACCAGAGTTTTGTGGGCCGGCGGCTCTTGCAAAGAGACGTCAACAATTCTTATTGAATTGAGTACTGTCCTTTTTAAGAATGTAAGCTAAGTAAAATTGTGCGCCAGTTCGTCGGTCAACGCCTGATAGAAGCGTGAGAGGTGCAGTCCATCCAACAGTGCGTGATGTGCCAGCAACGATAGCGGTACGAGCGTGCGACCGTTTTCCTGAAAACAGCGGCCCCAAGTGATGCGCGGATTGGTGTCGGCGGGTACGGGTGTGGGCTGCACCAGCGCCGTGTAGCTTAGCCACGGCAGCGTTGATATGAAAATCAGCGGTTCTGGCTCAGGTTCGTCCAGCGTGCCGCATTCCATACAGTGCCGCTGTGCGGACACGCCTTCGGTCAGAAAATCAGTGATTGGTTTATCGGCGCTGAGCGTACAGTAAGCGTAACTCTCATCTGGCTTGAGCACGATGTGCGAGGTGGGACACCAGTCGTATTCCATTACCTGCCCATCGACGGCTATTCTGCGGCGAAGTTCTGGCACGGCGTTGGCTGCGCGGGATACGGTGTAGAGCAGGCTCAGGAAGAAGGGCGCGCCCGTGGCAGCGCGCCAGGCTATCAGCTGGCTAATATCAACGTTCACCGTGACGCCGACGTAGGGATTGGCCATTTTGGAAAAGTATTCAAATTGTGCCCAACGTGGGTGATTACGCATATCAATGCTGCGCGATATGGAGGTCATGGCGAGTCAACTCCTCAGAAAAACAGTCTGTAAACAATGAGCCGCTGCACACGTGCTGCGCAGCGGCCCTTATTATGCAGTTTCGGGCTCAATCTCGGGAAAGAATCGTCTTTTCAGTTTCAGCGTCAAAGAAGTGCAGGCGATTGACGTCCAGACCAATCTGAATATCATCGCCGCCGCGCGACGTGGTGCGCGGATCGACACGAGCGATGAAATTGCCTTCGTGACCTTCAGCGGAGAGATAGAGGTAGGTTTCTGAACCCATCAATTCCGTCATATCTACATGCACATCAATGCAGGCATCCGGATAAGCGGAGGTGAAGGCAGCATCGTCGTGAATGTTTTCAGGACGAATGCCCATATAGACGTTCTTACCGATATAATCGCCAGTCATGCGCTGAATCTTACCGGCCGGTATGCGAACGGCGTTCGGGCCGAACACGGCGAACACGCCGTCGCCGCGCTTTTCGAGCTTTACCTTGAATACATTCATCTGCGGCGTGCCGATGAAGCAGCCGACGAACAGATTCGCGGGATAGTCGTAGAGATTCTGCGGGGTATCTTGCTGCTGCATCACGCCATCCTTCATGACCACGATGCGCGTACCCATCGTCATGGCCTCAGTCTGGTCGTGAGTCACGTAGATGAAGGTGGTTTGCAGCTGCTGGTGCAACTTTGTAATTTCAGAGCGCGTCTGGACGCGCAGCTTAGCGTCAAGATTGGAGAGCGGTTCGTCCATCAGGAAGACCTTCGGTTCGCGCACAATTGCGCGCCCGAGCGCTACGCGCTGGCGCTGACCGCCCGATAGCGCCGCAGGCTTGCGGTTTAACAAGGCTTCAATGCCCAAACTTTTTGCCGCTGCCTTCACGCGCCGGTCAATTTCGTCCTTGGGCATCTTGTGCAGCTTCAGGCCGAAGGCCATGTTATTGTACACCGTCATATGCGGATAGAGCGCGTAACTCTGGAATACCATTGCAATATCCCTGTCTTTGGGGGGAACATTGTTCACCAGTTTGTCGTCGATATACAGTTCGCCGCTGCTGATTTCTTCAAGACCAGCCACCATGCGGAGCGTGGTCGATTTGCCGCAGCCCGAGGGCCCAACCAGCACGATAAATTCCTTGTCCTCAATCTCCAGGTTCAGGTCAATGACGGCCTTTACATCTCCAGGATAAACCTTGTTGATGTTTCGCAGCGATAGGCTTGCCATATTGTATATCCACCCTCCCAGTACATATAATCAACTATCTCCTATTATAACAGATGTGCGGACGCTTGAAAATGGATTGTTTTCACAAAAATAATTTTGAGCTTTTGATGAATGTGGCAAACTGCACAAATGTGAAGAACTGCCGAGAAATTCTGCGAGAATGCGCTGAGCCGCAAGACACCGGGTTCGCAAATTCCAGCTGCTAAAGAATGGCCAGCCTCCTTCTGTCATATTAATTCGGCCATTTAAAAGAAGCGCCGGGCACATCGTGCCCGGCGCAATCCGGTTGATAAATTTCAGATGTCGTGCGCTTCGGTTTCAAAAAAGAAGGTATTCCTGGCCTTGGTGAATACGAAGCGCGAGATCAGATCCACAACGCCTTCCAGCACCAGAGAAACGCCGATCACGCGCATCAGCAGCATGGCGGAGGAGAAGGGGTTGAACAGAATCAGTGCCCCCAGCACCACGGAGATGCAGGCGGAAATCAACTCCAAATACCATAGCCGGGCATGCATGCGCTTGAAGCACAGCGTGCTTTGAACCTTCATGATGCCGCCTGCCAGTACGGCCAGCCCGCAAAAGACGAACAGGAGCGAGATCAGTTGTTGCCTCAGACAGATCAGGGCTATGCCCACTGCAATTCCAACCAGCCCGAGCGCCAGTTCGTTGCTGATAAGCGCCTGCCGCGTTTCCAGCGCGGAATAGCGCACAATATTGATTAGACCCATGACGATGCAGACCGCGCCAATGACGGTGATAACCAGCGTTGCGGCGATGTCTGGCCAGATCAGCAGCACCAGCCCCAACAGGATTGCAGCTGCGCCGAGAACAATTTCTGTCCAGCTCAAGCGAAGCTTTTCGCTGAAATGCCTAGGTTTTCTGTGCATGAAAATCCCTCCCTGAATCAAGCTTGCGTACGTTTTTTACCAGTCCATTCCAAATAAAGTATATCACGATGCGCATGGTTTTTCAAGCTTCGTTAAAATCCTATAAAATGCATCGGAATTGATTGACAGCTCCAGGACGCAGTGATAGAATACTGCTTGGATAAGCCGAGCGAAAAACTCGGAATTAAGGGTGACGGGGGTGAACGTCATGAAGCTGTCTACGCGCGGGCGATACGGCATCCACGCGATGTATGATTTGGCCGAGCATTACGGCAGCGGTCCGCAGTCTATCAAGCTGATTGCGGAGCGGCAGGGCATTCCTGAGGCCTATCTGGAGCAGCTGATCGCCATATTGCGGCGCGAAGGTCTGGTTATCAGCAATCGCGGGGCGCAGGGCGGTTACAGGCTGGTGCGTCCACCCGCTGAAATTACGGTGGGAGAGGTGCTTCGTGCGCTGGAAGGCGGGCTGAATCTGGTAGATTGCCTGCTTGAAGAGGACAGTTGCGGAAAGAGCTGCGCCTGTCCGTCACGCATCGTGTGGATGAAAATCCGCGACGGTCTGAATAATATCGTGGATGGTATCAGCCTTCAGGATATGATTGACGAATACGCCGCCTTAAAGGCGCAGGGGGAGGAACAATGAAAAAGGTTTATATGGACAACGGCGCAACTACGCGCGTTACGGAACCGGTTTTTGAGGCCATGCGCCCCTATTTTTGCGATATATTTGGCAACCCGTCCTCGATGCACGATTACGGCTACGAGGCCAAGCATGCGGTGGCAGCTGCGCGCGAGAAGGTGGCGACGGCCATCGGCGCAAATCCGGATGAAATTTACTTTACCGGTTGCGGCACAGAATCGGATAACTGGGCAGTGCGCGGCGCGGCCTATAAGAACATCAAAAAGGGCCGCCACATCATCACCACCACCATTGAGCACCACGCCATTCTGCACACCTGCAAGCAGCTGGAAAAGGAAGGCTTTGAAGTGACCTACCTGCCGGTGGATGAATATGGCCGCGTGACGCCCGAGCAGTTGGACGCCGCTATCCGTCCGGATACGACCATCGTTTCTATCATGACTGCGAACAACGAAATTGGTACGATCGAACCCGTGGCTGAGCTGGGTGCGGTGTGCCGTAAGCATGGCGTGCTCTTCCATACGGATGCAGTACAGGCCATCGGCAGCGTAAAATTCAATATGAAGGAAATGCCCATCGACATGTTGAGCATGTCTGGCCATAAGTTCCATGCGCCTAAGGGCGTGGGCGTGCTGTTTATTCGCAAGGGCGTGCACATTCAGCAGTTCATGCAGGGCGGCGCGCAGGAGCGTAACCAGCGTGCAGGTACGGAAAATCTGGCGTCCATCGTGGGCCTGGGCAAAGCCATTGAG
>CAKUDW010000144.1 GCA_934645275.1 uncultured Clostridia bacterium | reverse complement strand
CCGGCATCGTCTGTTACGCCTGTCAGCAGCTGTGCCAGCGTCCTGTTCAACGGAATATCCGCCGCGTCCGCCTTCAGCGAAAACGCCATGCGCCCCTGCTGCGCCGCGGTCAATCCCGCCGCCAGCGAAAGCCGTATCGTGGATTTCACCTGTTCGGATTCATCTGACGTGCGTTCTACCGTAAATTCCGAAATGCGAGGATTATAGCGCGCATCCAGCAGGTAAAAGTCCGGCACATCAAGCTGCGCAATCTCGCTGCTGGTGTACGCCATCAGTGTCAATATCGCCGCGCGCCGGGTCTGCATCCGGGCGATCCACGTCTGCGTCAGGTTCAGCGTAACCGTAAAGCTCACCGTCTTTGCGCTCCTTGCGCCGACGCTCACGCCCTGCGGCCCAACGGCCGCCAGCGCGTCTGCGCCGGCCGAAGCAATACCGTCCGTTGCGTATAGCTCAAACGCGACGTTCTTCACCATAGAACCCGACGTATTTTTGATCACCGCCGTGAACGTCGCCTGTTCACCGTTGACTGCGACGCTCTTGTCCGCCGCAATGCTCTGGATTAAAATCGCCATATATCTTTACGCCTCCTGACCCTCAAACAGCTTGAATGCCAGTCCGCCGTCATTCGTGCGCCGCAGCTGATAATTGCCGAACTGCACATACATCGCGCCGAACTGCGAATAATTTCTGCCGCCCACGTTGATTTCCACGCCCTGACTGCTCAATACCATCTCGTTATCCGTGTTCATCGCGCGCATGTGCGTGCCGTCGCCGCGAATATCCATATATTCGCCGAAGCGCGAGACGCCCGTATTCGCGCTCAGCGCCAGCGCATGGGCCTCGTCCGCCGTCCGCCGCAAGCTTGCCGTGTCGTTTACCGTGTCCCAGCCTGAACAGCTGTAATCGATATTCATGCTGTCCGCGTCGGTCGATATTGTATTGATTCCGCTTGACGGCGAGAGTTCCATGCTCGCGCTGTGCTCTGTCGGCGACAGCGTCAACGCATAGGGAACGCTGCCATGCGTCACCGTCACTGCAGTCTTATACGCGCAAAACGCCGTTCGGGTGTCGCCCTCTTCGAGTTGAAGATTCGTGTAGCCGACCGACTCTCCTTCATTCTGCACGTCGAATCTAAACGATACCGTCTGCGCGTCGGACGGCGTGGTAAAGGTCACAAAATGCGCATCGTAGAACGCCTGCCCGTAATAGCCCGCCTCGAAGCGATGATCTATGAACCACATCACGGCGCTCGTGCCGGTGTTTGGCACGATGTATATGTCCCAGCTGAGCGTGTACGTCGTATTGGGCTTGACCGGAATATTGTAATTCGCGCCGTTCCACGGCTCGGTATAGCAATCGTTCGCCGTCGCAGTCAGATCAAAGCCGCCGTTTTCCGGCCACTTGCCAATCGTGCCGCCTTGCACATAGCTGATGCCGTCACAGAGCGCGTAAATATCCAGCAGGTTCTTCCCGCGCACCGAAACTGACAGCACACTGTTGATCTGCTCGCCGCTGTTGTCAAGGCTTACCGACGTGCCGCCGGCCGTCTCTTCGACCTCCCGCGCCGTGGTCATCGCGTTTCCCAGGGGCGTAGTCGTAAGTCCCTTCCACCTGCGCAGCTGCGACGGAGCCACGCCCCGGTCGAGCCACTTTTTGCCGGTCCCGGTCGTTTCCGGCGGCGTCGCGCCGTCATGGATATCCGCGTCGGAAAGCTCGTCGACCCATACCTTCAGGCTCTTCCCGCCATAGATTGCGCTGGTGTAGAGCGCATCGGCAAATACCGACCGCGCAAGCAGCGCGTCCACATCGATGCGCGCCGCGTCAATCTTATTAATCAGTGCGTAGGTGCCCAGCAGATTTGTCGTAGTCAGGTTCGCAGCGGTCATATTCGTTTCCACAATCACGTTGCCGCCGCTGGTCTGCCCGGCTTCGATTTCGCTGTCCGACACCGTAATTTCCGTCGCCGTAACGTCGCCGTCCGCATCCACATCCAACAGGTAATATTTGCCGTCGCTGGACTTGATGCAGAGATTGCCGATCGTCGCGCCAATCATCTGCGCGCATTCAACGGCTAGGTTGCGGATGAACACCTGCCCGGCTACGCCGTATTCAAGGTTCATTGCCTCAGCCACCAAATGCTTGATTGTTGCCGCGTCGAACGTCGCCGTACCTGCAATCAATACCACGATGCGTGCCAACTCCGCCGCCAGTTCGTCCGTTTCAAGGCTTTGCGCGGTGATTTCGCCAAGCTTTGCGCGCACCGCTGCAATGGCGATTGCGTCCAACGCACCCGTAGCGATTTTTTCCGCCGTGATTGAGCCTGCCGCCAGCTTGTTCGTCGTCACGCTGCCCGCGCTGATGATCGCACCGTTAAGCGCACCGGTCAGCGCCGCGGCATTCAGTCGACCCTCCGGCGTAATCGCCCGGCGCACGCCGCTGTCTGCACTCTCGGGAAGCACGCAGGCGCATTCGGCGCGAAAGCCGCCGGAAAACCTCAGCGTCTGCCGCGAAAGCACGCCCGAAAACACGCGTCCGCGCACGTCCGTCAGCGCGATACGTGCGCCCACCTGCACCTCCGGATCTCCGAGCCACTCAAACGTCGCCGTGCCGCCCGTATAGCCCGCGATCTGCGCAAGCATGCCCTGCGCCAATGAATCCAGATGCGCCGCGCCCGCCTGAAACAGCGGGTTATCGGAAACAGAAATCGCGTACAGCGCGCTCTCGCCCGTGCGATATACCATTTGCGCTTCGCCCTCGTTGCCCATGGGACACAGGCGAAGCGCGTCCACCGGGCCGTAACGCTCCGCATCCATCCGCAGCGTCAGATACTGCTCCGGTCCAATCGAGCGCTGCTGCGCCTGCGAATCCCACGCGCGGCACAACTCCAGCGCACCATCACGCCCCACGCGCACAAAGCAGCCCATGGCCGCGGCAATGCAGCCCATCGCCCCGCGCAGCGAAGCGCCTCGCCAGTCAGGCGCAGCATCCACAATGGCCGCACCGTTGGGCGTTTCGCCCGAAAAGCGATAGCGCGTCTGCGCCACGGCGCGCTGCCACAGCTGCGCCAGCGTAGCCGGATATTCCTGCAGCGTATCGGCAAAGACCTCGCCCAGCTCCATGGCGATGCTATCCGCGCCCCGCAGCCGAAGGCGCGCCTGCTGCTCCAATTCCACGGCGCTCTCCACTTGAAACACGCCCAGCGGCCGCCACAGAAAATCCTCGCCATCGCGCACGCCCAGCCTCGGCATCAGCGTTGCGCCAATCAGTTCCTGCGCGCCCAGAATACTGCCGCCCGATCGCCACTGGCCCGAATCATTGTTCAAATCCAGCATGATACTGGCGGAAAGCACGTCGCCGGGACCGATTGCTCCGTCCGTGCCCTCCTGAATCGTAAGCTCGACCACGCAGCCGCCGTCCAACGAAATTGACGCGCCGCTGCCAAACACAATACTGCCGCCGATCCGCAACTCACGGGCCGCCGCGCGCATCAGCGCCTGCCATTGCGCCATCGCGCTCACCTCTCAATCCATTCCATTTCCACGTCCGTCCATACCGGCGCGCCGCCATCCATGCGCAATATGCCCGCCGCACGCTCCGTACAGCAGCAGTCCATATCGCGCGGTTCGCCTGTAGCCGGGTCCGGATAAGTCGCCTGAAAGAACGCTTGCGCACGCGTCGCTTCAAGCAATGCCGCCAACGCATCCGCATCCATTTGCGCCCAATGCAACGCCAGCCTGCGCTTTACGCCCGTGCGGTCCATCACTGCCGTGCCGGACGCGCTACGGCTTATGCCCGATCCCACGTCGAATATCGTCAGTTTCAGGCTCGACGGCGCAGACACGACCTCGCCGTTCACCATCAGCATCGCCATATTTCATCCTCCGTTCTCATATTTCCAGCATCAGCTTGCCTGCGCTGCGAGTCACGCGGTTGATGCCGCGAATGCTGGCCTCACCCAGCTTCATGCCGTCCACATGCAGCGGAATCACCAACTCCGTGCTGCCCAGCGCCGCATCCACTGCCGCGCGTACCGCATCGGCCACGCCGTCTGAATTGATCTCGACCCCAGGCTGCACCGCGCCGTCCAACGCGCCCGCCGCACTCCCGGCCAATGCCGCCGCGCTCTGCCGAGTCTGTTTCAGCGCCGCGCCAATGCCCTCTGCAAAACCTGCACCGAAGTTGCCGCCCAATTCAAAAGTCACCCGCGAGGGCGAATGAATCTTTAACGCGCTCCGCATGCGGCCAATCGCCGCGCCAACCACGCGGTTCACTGCGCGCATCACCGCGCCCGAACCGGAAGCAATGCCCGCTGCAAACCCTTGCGACAGCCGCAACCCCGCGCTCTGCGCCGCCGAAAGCGCGCTCGAATTTGAAAATCGCACAGCTAACGCCGCCGCGTCGGCCGCGACCACTGCCAGCGGCGCGCCCGCCGAGATCCCACCCGCAAAGTTCCGCGCCACGGCTGCACCCGCTGCGGCGCTCGTCGCCGCGGCGGAATTCAGCGCCGTGCCCAAGCCGGCGGTCAATGTCGCGGCGCTCGCATTCAGTGCCGCGCCTGCGCCATCCAGCGCGCCGCCAAGCCCGTTCAGACTCTGTGAAAGCGCGTTGAGCTGCTGCGAAAGCCCGTCCAGCTCTGCCTGGAAGCGCACTTCCAGCGTTTCAACAATCGCCATGCCCTATTTCCCTCCTTGCGGCCATATCCATAAACAGCCGTTTCATTTCCTCCGGCGGCATCTGCCGTCCGACCTCGCGCACGGCATTCGGACGACGCGGATAGCGCCGGGGCGCGTGTATCGCCAGCGCAACATAGCGCCCGATCAGAAACGCCGTAAAATCCGCCTGCTGCGCCCGCTGCCGCCTGCGCGCAGCTTCCGCATGAAACAGGCTGGCTATCTCGCGCGGCGTAAACTCACCCAGTCTATGCGCCTGTGCAAGCCCCTCCTGCGCCGCGCGTTGTTCCAGATACCGGGCCGTACGGCGAACGCCGCCCGCGCTCACATCTCGTCCGGGCCGAAAAAGCCCGCTTCCGCCAGCGCCGCGGCGCAGATTTCCACAATTTCATCCAGCCGCCCGCCATGGGCGAGGTGTGCGTCGATGATATCGCCCGCAGCCGCGAGCGTAATTTCCGGCTGATAGCGCATCAGCGCGCCCCACAGCAGCAGCCGCACCGCGGAAAACTGGCGGTTCATCAGCCCGTCCAGCGCGCCGCCCGCACGCTCTTCCAGCGCGCACAGCGCGTTCATCGAATAACAGAGCAGATACGCCTTGCCCGCAATTTCAACGTGTTTCTCCATTCCCTCAGCTCGCCTCCGTCACTGTCACCGGCCCGCTCACGCGAATCACCGCGCCAAAACCAATTGCGCCGTCCACCTCGGCCGAACCGATGGAATGCTTCTTGACGAAGCCGGAAAACGCCGCCTTCGTACCATCCGGAAAGCCGACCTCGAATTCGCATTTTGCGCCCGAAGCGAAGGCGCTGCGCACGGCTTTCTGACCCGCATCGCCCGCATCATGATAGCCCTCCAGAGAAACCTCGCCGCTGTCGCGAAAGCCCTGTATATACTCGCGATAGCCGCCGGTG
>CAKUDW010000143.1 GCA_934645275.1 uncultured Clostridia bacterium | reverse complement strand
CTGCCGCTTCTATGCCAATGTCGTTTTTCTTTTTGCGGATCGGTCTGAACATAGACTCATTCTCCTTTTATATTTTGCTCACCTTATCGTACCATAGTACGAACTTGTTTGCAACGGTGTCCGTTTCACTGCCTTTGCCGCGTCAGCAGGACAAATGCGGTGCAGGCTGTGATTCCCTCGCTCAGAGAAAGGCACAGCCAGATCACGTCGCTGCCGAAAATCAGGGGCAGAAGGATGGTCAGTACCGTCGGCCACAGGAGGCTGCGCGACAGGAAAACCAGCAGCGCCTGCTTCGTATGCTGGATGGATTGCCAGTAGGAGATCATCAGGATGTTGTATCTCATCCTGCTGGGCTTTGTCAACGCACTTGGAGAAGTGGTCTCCGCGGGCGTGGGCATTGCGGAAAAGCTGGTGATGTTTATTCTGCTGATTCCCACCGCCTATATGCAGTCCATTTCTGCCTTTGTTGCGCAGAACGAAGGTGCCGGGCGGCTGTTTTCACGTTGATTGCCTGCACGGCGCATTTTCCTGAAAATTAACCCTGCTCAGCATTGACCTGGAGCTAACTCCATGGTATATACTCAGCCTGAGGAGGCGAGCGAATGACCATAAAACAGGTGTGCGATCGCTATGGGCTTACGCCGGATACGCTGCGCTATTATGAAAAAATCGGTGTAATTCCGCAGGTGCGGCGTTCTGCCAGCGGAATTCGCGATTACGGCGCGGAGGATATCGGCTGGGTTGAAAATGCGGTCTGCATGCGCAATGCGGGCGTTCCTGTGGAACGCATTGCCGAATATGTGAAACTGTTTCAGGCCGGAGACAGCACATTTGTTGCGCGGCGCGACCTGCTCAACCAGGTTTTGGAGGAGCTGAAGGCGCAGCGTGCGCAGCTTGATGAAACCATAGCGCGGCTTTCCTACAAGGTTGGGCGTTATGAAGTGGCGGTGCAAACCGGCGTGCTGAGCTGGAAGACCGAAGCAGGGGAAGACGCCCGGGATTGACTGACTGGAAGCGAGCAATCCTGGCGACATTGACTGTACGGCAGTTTTCTCAGAGGGAAATCGCACCGGGTTTTGAACAGAAAAGGGAGGAGAGAAGCATATGATTTACAATGATTTTCAGGGAATGAAGCTTTCTGCGCTGGGCATGGGCAACATGCGCTTGCCGGTTCTGGACGGCGACGATAGCCGAATCGACGCGCGGACCGCACAGGAAATGGTGGATTACTGCATGGCGCACGGTGTGAATTACTACGATACCGCGTGGGGCTACCACGGCGGCAATTCCGAGCTGGTGGTGGGCGAACTGCTGGCGAAGTACCCGCGAGAGAGCTTCTATCTGGCCTCCAAGTTCCCCGGCTATGATCTGAACAACATGGGTAAGACGGCGGAAATTTTCGAAAAGCAGCTCGAAAAGTGCCGCGTGGATTGCTTTGATTTCTACCTGTTTCACAATGTATGCGAAATGAACATAGACGCCTATCTGGATCCTAAATACGGTACCTTTGATTATCTGATGGCGCAGAAGCGCAGCGGCCGCATACGGCATTTGGGTTTCTCCGCCCACGGCGATATTCCCACCATGCGCCGATTCCTGGAAGCTTATGGCAGGGATATGGAATTCTGCCAGATCGAGCTGAATTACTTTGACTGGAGCTTCCAGGATGCAAAGGGTAAGCTTGAGCTGCTGCGGGAATGGAATATTCCCGTGTGGGTGATGGAGCCGGTGCGCGGTGGCCAGCTGGCGAAGCAGCGCCCCGAGGACGAGGCGCTGCTGAAGGCAGCCCGTCCGGACGAGGGTGTCCCAGCCTGGGCCTTCCGCTTCCTGCAAAGTCTGCCCGGCGTCACGGTTACGCTGTCGGGCATGACCAACCTGCAACAGGTGCAGGATAACATCGCTACCTACGCGCAGCTCAAGCCGCTGAACGCAGAGGAAATGCAATTGATTCTCTCCATTGCCGACGGGATGATTCGCCGCACGACGGTGCCCTGCACGGCCTGCCACTATTGCGTGAGCCATTGTCCGATGCAACTGCCCATTCCCGACCTGTTGAAGCTGTACAACGAAGCCATGGCGGCGGGTTCCGGCATGTTCATTGCTTCAATGAAGCTCGCGTCTCTTCCGGCGGAGCATCAGCCCTCCGCCTGCATCGCCTGTCACAGCTGTGAACAGGTCTGTCCCCAGCAGATACACATTCCCGACGCGCTGGCGGATTTCGTTAAGCGCATGAGCCGATAACAGCGCGTCCATAAAAAGGACGAGGGCTGCGAAGGAACATTTTTCGTTCCTTCGCAGCCCTTTGCAGTGTGACTTTGCATGCTGGCTTAATCATCCGCGGAGCATGACCTTTGCGGAAAATACGCCGTTCTCATGGGTAAAGGTGCTTGCGCCGCCGCTCTTTTCGGCGATGCGGCGAACAGACTGAACGCCCATGCCGTTGCCCCTTCGCTTCGAGGATTGAAATATGCCGCTCTTTTCGTGGATTTCGCCGTCGAAAGCGTTTTGAACCTGAATCAGCAGCAGACGGTTGGAGTGCATATGGGCCTGTATGGCAATCTGCCGCCGTGCCGGAGCAGTTTGCAGGCTTGCCTCCAACGCATTTTCCAGAAGGTTGGAAAGTACGAGGCACATATCGATTTCATCTATGGGCAGTTGCGCGGGCAGGTCGGCCCGCACATGGAATGGAACGCTTTCCCGCCTTGCGAGCGCGCAGTAATAGCCGATCACGCTGTCCGCGGCACGGTTTTCGCAGAAACTCATGTCTGCGCCGGGAAGCCTGCCCGTAACCCCGGTCAGATAAGTCTTGACCGCCGCCCATTCCTCATTTTCCACCATGGTGGAAATCTGGTTGAAGTGATGGCGCATGTCGTGCCGGGCCTGCCGCGCGTCTTCAATTGCAGTTTTGAGATTCTCGTAGCGCTCCTGTTGTATGGAGAGAAAGTGGTTTTCCTGCTGTAGTTTGGCGTTTCGGTTCAGGCTGTTGGCCATCATTAAAAAGACAATGTTGAACCAGAGCAGCAGAATCAGCAATGCGAAGCTGATGATGACGTAGCCCTGCAACACTCGGCCCGTGTACAGCGTCTCGCGGCGCTGCGGAACCATGAACAGGTTCAGCGCAATGAAGATGAGCGGCAGTATCCAGAAGGTGTACCAGGTCTGCGCAAAATTGTCGTCTTCAATCATCCTGCGCACGATGTGGCCTGCGGGATAGCAGGCGATCGCTACGGTTAACCAGCACATGGCATTGTAGCAGACGCCGGTTCTCAGACAAAACCACATTTCGTTTTCCGCCGCGCCCTGATGGACGGCGATGGTCGCGTCGAGGGCACGAGACAGGCTGTTCAGGCAGGCGAACACCGCGCAGACCGACAGCGCGACCGTTCCGGATTTCCACAGCGAGATTCGGAGCGTTCTAATGTAGATTCCCATTGCGACCAGCACCCCGGCAGCCAACGCCGGTGCGGTGGAAATGTGCAGATGACAGCATACCAATCCGCCGCCGACGCAGATTCCCAGCATCAACGGCAAAAGCCAGACGAGCAGCTTCGAGGCGGGCTGCCGCAGATAGGATTTAACGGGAATATAGGCCAATAGGAGGCCGGGAATTACGACCGCAAGCTCCAATATGGGGCCCAGCGCGTCTGCCATTTTCAAAGTCCCCTTTCCAGCAAGAATTCCATAAATGCCTGCCGCGCGCTTTTAACCAGATCCCGGCCGACGGGCACTCGGCTACCTTCGTCCATGATGAAGGTCGCATCCTCGAAATCCGCGGCGTGCTCCAGATTGGCGATCACTCCGCGGCCGCAGATGAAAAAGCGCGCGTCGTCTCTGAGCGGCGCAGTGAATTCCCGAAATGGCTGCCGGGTGATGAGCGTCTTTTTTGCCGACGTGTGAATGTGAATCATGTGCGCGAAATGCTCAGCATAGACGATGTTCCTGTAAGCCAGGCGGACGTCGCTGCCATTAATTTTGACGTCCA
Organism: uncultured Clostridia bacterium; assembly: GCA_934645275.1. The sequence goes on along the minus strand of CAKUDW010000143.1, from coordinate 1,628 downwards.
TGTATTTATCCGGCTGTGGAATTCGAGAGAGCAGCTCGTCTGTCAGGCAGCGCACATCTTCCTCCGTGAACGGTTTTACGAGATAATGCATCGCGCGTACCTGAAAGCCTTCCAGCGCGTGCTCGGTCGATGTCGTGGTGAAAATCAGCAGGCAGTCCGAGTCGAAGCCGCGCAGAACCTTTGCGGTTTCAATGCCGTTCGCACCCGGCATGTAGATATCCAGAAACACGGCGGTGAAGCGCTGCTGCTTCGCAGCGGTTAGCAGGGTCTCGCCACTTTCGTATTCGAAAAAATCTGCCTGAACGCTGCGGCGGCTCAGCGCGTTTTCCAGCCGGTTTCGCAAGAGCGTCCGCTCGCCCGGAAGGTCGTCCACAATCGCTATTCTCATAAACGGTGCGCTCCTTTGCACAAATATCCATATTAATTATACCACAGCGGGCCGGAAACGGGTATGTGTGCGGGTCGGGAATTCGTGCCATTATCGCCCGTTTTGTGCCAAAAACCTTGAAAAGGACGGTGGTTTTTATATACTGAATTCGACAGGAAAAGCGGATTTGAGAGAGGAGGTGCGCCGTGTACCGAATTGCCGTGCTGACGGACAGGGAAATGCAGGGCCAAAATTATGCGGAGCAAATCACGCGTTTCTGCAATGAAAGGGGCCTGTTTCCGCAGATTGAATGCCATCAGAATCAGGAACACTTTTTCGAAAGCGCGCAGAAGGCCGCGCCGACGAACGCACTGGTTGCACTGCCCGGCGTGGCAGGGTTGAACGCAGTGGAACATCTTCGATCGCTTTTGCCCGCGTGCGGGGTTATCTGGTGCAGCGATCTGGATTTTTCGCTTCAGGCATTTCGGCTGAGAGTAGCGTATTTCATGCTGGAACCCGCTACCGAGGAAAAGCTTCAGCAGGGGTTGAACGCCTGGCTCGAAGGAAAAAACGCGGTTTAACCAATTCAAAGGGAGAACATAAATTGAGGAGGATATGCCAATGAAAATGAGAAAAACCATTCGCCTTGCAATCGCCGCAATGTTGATTGCGGTTCTGAGCCTCGCGGCCGCCGCAAACGCCGCCGCGCTGCCGGTGAAGGCGCTGCGCCCCAAGCAGGTGGACGAGAATCCCTATATGGCGAAGAGCGACGCGAACATTCATCACGACGGTTATAATACCGACAGCACTGACGAAATCTTGCCGCTCGGCATCTATCCGGAAATCAACGTTTCCTACGAAACCACCAATGCCAACGCGTCTCCCGCGATTTATTTCGACAGCTATGGTCACGCGGTGGTTCCGCTGCTGGGCGGAATCGCGATTCGCGATCTGAACGCCGAAGAAACCAAGACGCTGGGCTATTTCTCGCCCAAGCAGCACGACGGCGGCGGATACATGATCCAGAGCTCCTACACTTTCCTGGACAATGAAAACCGTATTGTCTGCCCCACCAGCAATAACCATGTGCTGATGCTGCGCGCCACCGACGAGGAGGGCAACGTGCTGCCCGAGTTTGAAAAGGTGCTGGATATCGATATCAAGGCCGCGGCCGAGGCGGCGCTGGGCAAGGAACTGAGCCAGAACCTGCTGTCCGTGGTGTTCGACTACGAGGGCAATCTCTGGTTTGCTACCGGCGGCT
>CAKUDW010000142.1 GCA_934645275.1 uncultured Clostridia bacterium | reverse complement strand
AGGCGCTCGGCGGTGATGTTGCTGCCCTTCTGGTGCACCTCGGGGCCAAGAACCTTGCGCAGCGCCGCCTGCAGCAGGTGCGTGGCGGTGTGCAGCTTCGCGGTTTCTTCGGAAGCGTCGGCCAAACCGCCCTTGAAGCGCTGCTCCGCGCCCGCGTGGCTGGTTTCCTGGTGCTTCTTAAAGCGCTCGTGGAAGCCATCGATATCCACCTTCACGCCGTTTTCCTCGGCCATTTCGCAGGTAATCTCAATCGGGAAGCCGTAGGTATCGTAGAGCTTGAAAGCGCTGCGGCCGTCGATGGTGGTGCAGCCCGCGATCAGCTGGTCGATATCCGCGCCGGTAATCGTACCTGCCTTGATCTTTTCAATCGTCGGCAGATTGTCCGGAGACGGCGGCAGCACTTTCAGCGCGGCGGCGGTGCTCTCCGGCGTCAGGCCGGCCCTGAGTCCCTCGAAGGCGGCGCTGCGGCGCTTCATGTTGCCCAGCAGTTTTTCAAATTCCGCCTGACCCTTTTTCAGCGTGCGCTGGAAGCGTTCCTCTTCGAGCTTGAGCTGCTCCAGAATCACGCCGCTGTTGCGCTCGAGTTCCGGATAATTCTTCTTATACTGATCAATGATGACCTTCGCGATTTCACAGGTGAAGCCCTCGGGCAGGCCCAGCTTCATGCCATGGCGCACGGCGCGGCGAATCAGGCGGCGCAGCACGTAACCCTGATCGACGTTCGACGGAGTCACGCCGCGGTCGTCGCCGATGATGAAGGTCGAAGTGCGCATGTGGTCAGAAACGATGCGGATGGACTTGGTCACATCCTCGCTCTCGCCGTACTTGCGGCCGGAGAGCTCCTCGATCTTGCCAATGATGCCGGCGAAGATCTCGGTATCGTACACGCTCTTTACGCCCTTGAGCACGCAATAGGTGCGCTCAAGGCCCATGCCGGTGTCCACGTTCTTCTGCTTGAGCGGAATGAACGTGCCGTCGGCCTGCTTTTCATACTGCATGAACACGTCGTTCCAGATTTCCAGATAGCGGCCGCAGCTGCATGCCGGAGAACAATCCGGGCCGCAGGGGGCCTTGTCAGTAATCCAGAACATCTCGCTGTCCGGGCCGCAAGGGCCGGTCACGCCCGCCGGGCCCCACCAGTTGTGCTTCTTGGGCAGATAGAACACATGGTCCGGAATCGCGCCCTGCGCGCGCCAGAGATTGGCCGCATCCTCATCGCGCGGGCAATCGTTGTCGCCCTCAAATACGGTAAAGGCCAGCCGCTCCTTGGGCAGGCCGAGCCATTCTTCGCCGGTCAGGAATTCCCAGCTCCAGGGAATCATGCTCTCCTTAAAGTAGTCGCCCAGCGACCAGTTGCCCAGCATTTCAAAGAATGTCAGGTGGCTCGGATCGCCCACATCATCGATATCGCCGGTGCGGATGCATTTCTGCACGTCGGTCAGGCGCGTGCCCATCGGATGCTTTTCGCCCATCAGATACGGCACCAGCGGATGCATGCCAGCCGTAGTGAACAACACGGTCGGGTCGTTTTCCGGAATGACTGACGCGCTGGGAATTTCCGCGTGGCCCTTGGACTTCATGAATTTCAGAAACAGCGCTCTGAGGTCGTCGGCAGTCTTGATGTTTGCGTTCATGCTTGATCTTCTCCTTATATAGCTCTATCGTCGGACAAAAAATGCATCTCTCACCCTCAAGGACGAAAAGATGCCGTTCGCGGTACCACCCTGATTGGTCCTCCGCGCACGCGCACGGAAAACCCACTCAATCGCCCGTAACGGGGGCCGCCGCCGCGCCATTTCCTGCGCGAAGCCGGGGAAGAAGCGCCTTCTTCCCGCCGGGGATGGCCGTTTGCCGTCGCCGCGCACGCCGCCCTTTCAGCCTGAGGAGCCGCTCTCTGTTGCTCGCGCGCACGCCGGAAACTATTTCCCCGTATGCCTTTATGTATCGCCGTTATTATAACAATAAGAAGGTTAAAAGTCAAGGCTTGCGTCCGCCCTGTGCGGACGATAACGCCGCGGCATATGGCAAAATAAAAGACCGCCTCGATTTACCGGCGACGCTTCAGCTTCAATTCCTACGCGCTCGTTTTCATTATTGTCTTTAAACGAATACCGGCCGTCTTTTCGACGGCCGGTGTTCGTGGAAAATTCAGCTTCCTTGGGCTCTCCTACTTTCGTATCCGCCGCGGCCATGCCGCATGCTTTGCCGGTAAAAGGCGAATCACTTCGCCGTTTCCTGATATAGATAGGCCTTCATGCAATCGATGAACGCCTGCTGGCCTTCGATCAGCGCCGCGGCCATGCCCTGCGCGTTCGCATCCGCATCAGGGTTGGAATTGCGAGCCTTGGTGAGATCGAGTATGCCCATGGTTGCGCCCTGCACCAGGATATCGGCGATGTGCGCCTCGCTCTTATCGGTGAGCGTATTCATGCGCATGCCCATCCACAGTCCGGCGCGGGCGGCGGGGCCGCGGCCACGCGGCTTCAGGTTCATCTGGTAGAGCCGCTGTTCGGCGTCGCGCGCCGCGTCCGCATAGCGCGCCTTCTGCGCGGCCATATCTTGCCGCAGCTTATCCGAGCAATCGTCAATGAGCAGCTTCAGCGCGTCCTCGCCCATGCGCCCGTTTTCCCAGATTGCCTGAAGCAGGTTTTCAGTTTGATTCATATTGCGTCACCTCCCGTTTTTTTCACGAATATTTTTTCTCCTCCGAACAGAAATTATGTGTCGTCGAATTTCTGTCGAATTCGAAGAAATCTAGGCTTATTCCTCGAAAGGTTGAAAGGAACGGAAAATATGTATATAATAAATGTATAATTGTGAAAATTGGGGTGGTTTTATGTCGATGTATCCTCTGATTCTGATTGCAGACGACGATCCGGTGGTACACGAATCGCTGGGCCTGTATCTGAGCAGCGAGGGCTATGAGCACCAGAGCGCCTATGACGGCCAGCAGGCACTGGAGATGTTTGAAAGCCTCCATCCCGATCTGATGGTGCTGGATCTGATGATGCCCAAGGTTTCCGGATTGGACGTTTGCCGCCAGATTCGGCAGAACAGTTCCACGCCCATCATCATGCTCACGGCCAAGGGCGAGGAAATTGACCGCATACTGGGTCTGGAACTGGGCGCGGACGATTATATCGTGAAGCCTTTCAGCCCGCGCGAAGTATTGGCCCGCATCAAGGCGGTGCTGCGCCGCTTCAGCGAAAAACCGGGCGACGAGGATTCCTCCATCATTCGCCTGCCGCAGCTGGAAATCAGCCTGGAGAATTACCAGGTGAAGGCCGCGGGCAAGGTGATTCCCTGCACGCCCAAGGAAGTTGAAATTCTGCACATGCTCTGTTCAAACGTGGGCCAGGTCTATTCGCGCGAGCAGATTCTTTCCCGCGTATGGGGCTACGACTACTTTGGCGATACCCGCACCGTGGACGCGCATATTAAGCGCATCCGCCAGAAGCTGCCGCAGGAAAACGTGCCGTGGGCTTTGAAGACGGTATACGGCGTTGGCTATCGCTTTGAGGTCAACGGATAATGAAAAACAAGCGGCAAGCTTCGTCCGGCCGAATCGCGGACGCAGACGCTGTCGAATCTAAAAAGCCCGCGCGGGCGGGAAATCACAGCGTGCTGATTCAGCGCGCTGTATTGTTTACCGCGGGCGTTTTTCTGGTGGCGGTCATCGTGGGCGCGCCGGCGTACCATCTGTCCGAGCGGCTGGGCGCGGGCCGCTGGGCGGGCTCCATTGGCCTGGTGGCGGGCTTTATCGCGGCGTGCGCGGCGGCTTTTCCGCTGTGCAAATGGCTGCTGATGAAGAGCGTCAAGCAGGTATCGGCGCTTCGGGACGTGGCCACGCGCGTGGCCGGGGGCGATTTTGACGCGCATGCCGATGAAAACGCGCCGGACGAGCTGGGCGAGCTGGGACGCGCGCTGAACAACCTGTCCTATCAGCTTTCGCGCAACATGTACATGCTGATTGTGGAGCGCAACCGCTTAAAACACATGCTCAACGGCCTTTCAGAGGGCATTATCGCCATAGACGCCGCCGGGCTGATCACGCACATGAACCCCGCGATTTCCGGCATGTTCGAACAGAGCCGCGTATCGGTGGGTCTGCCGGATCCGCGCATGAAATATGTGCCGGACAAGACTGTGTGGGAGGACTTCGACGCGGTCATCAAATCGGGCGAGGCCGCCACGCGCAATATCACCAGCCGGGACATGATTATCCGGCTCACGATCACGCCCATTGTGGATGAAATCGGCGCAATTGCGGGCGCTGTGGGTCTGTTTAGCGATATTACGCAATCCGAGCGGCTGGAACGCACGCGGCGCGAATACGTTTCCAACGTGAGCCACGAGCTGCGCACGCCGCTGACGGCGGTGCGCGCGCTGATAGAGCCCTTGAAAGAGGGCATGGTGACTTCCGAAGAAGACCGCATGCGCTACTACGATATCATTCTGCGCGAGGTCATGCGTCTGTCGCGGCTTATCAACGACCAGTTAGAGCTTTCACGCCTGCAGAGCGGCGGCGTAGCCATCCAGAAGCAGAAGATGGCGCTGGACGACCTGATCTACGACGTATGCGATCGCTACCGCGTGATCGCCGAGGAACACGATCTGGCGCTGAACATTCCCGAGGACCTGTCCGGCTGCCCCACAGTGTACGCCAACGCCGATCGCGTGGAGCAGATGCTGATCATTCTGCTGGACAACGCCATCAAATACACCGAACAGGGCTCGGTGAGCGTGGAAGTGCAGTGGGACGACGAGAAGGTCGTCATCACCGTGCGCGACAGCGGCATCGGCATTTCCGAGGAAGACCTGCCCTATGTGTTCGACCGCTTCTACAAGGTGGACAAGGCGCACAGCGGCAAGGGCTCCGGGCTGGGACTTTCCATTGCCCGCGAGCTACTGAACCGGATGGATGAACAGATTTGGGTTGAAAGCAAAAAGGGCGAGGGGAGCGCCTTCAGTTTCACGGTGCACCGCGAGCCGGAAAGCGAGCAGAAAAAGCAATGAAGAACATACTGGTTGTCGTGGACATGCAGCGCGACTTTGTGGACGGCGCGCTGGGCACGCCCGAGGCGCAGGCCATCGTGCCCGCCGCCGCGGCAAAAATTCGCGCCTTCAGCGGCGATATTTATGTGACGCTGGACACGCACTTTGAAAACTACCTGAGCACCAGCGAGGGACGAAACCTGCCCGTGCCGCACTGCATTCGCAATACGCCCGGCTGGCGGCTGAACGACGAGATCAACGCCGCGCTGGAGGGCCGCCGCTATGCGGTGGTGGAAAAGCCGAGCTTCGGCTCACTGGAGCTGCCGCAGCTGATCGCCGAATCCATGACCGGAAACGAGGCTTTGTCCATCGAACTGATCGGGCTGTGTACCGATATCTGCGTGGTTTCAAACGCGCTGATTCTCAAGGCAAACTTTCCCGAGGCCGACATCCGTGTAGACGCGGCCTGCTGCGCGGGTGTAACGCCTGAAAAGCACAGCGCCGCGCTGGAAACCATGCGCAGCTGCCAGATTGGCGTGGAATAGAATAAGAATTATCGGCGTCTCTCTACAAGAGCCGCTGCTCCGGTTTTGCTAATTCTAAAATAGCAAGCCGCTCGCCCTGTTTTATCAGGCGAGCGGCTTTAGTCTGTCGAAAAAAAACAGAAGAGTTCGAGAGTGCGAAGCCCTCTCGAACGTGGAGTCG
>CAKUDW010000141.1 GCA_934645275.1 uncultured Clostridia bacterium | reverse complement strand
CTGGAGGCGCGGGTGCGCAGTCTGACCCGGCGCAGCTTTGTGCAGCACGACGCGGTACTGCGCTGCGGAGAGCTGTCCTTTGATACGGTGAAGCGGACAGCGCAGGCCAAAGGCGAGAACGTGGCCCTGACCCGCAAGGAAAACGGTATTCTGGAATACCTGCTGCTCAACCAGGGGCGGCCGGTGAGCCAGGAGGAGCTGATGGAGCACGTGTGGGACGGCAGCGTGGACAGCTTCAGCAACTCCATCCGGGTGCATATCTCGTCCCTTCGAAAAAAACTGAAAGCGGCGCTGGGCTATGACCCGATTCTGAACCGCATCGGCGAGGGATATTTGATGGGAGGCCGTGAACCATGAAGCGACTGTCTCTGCAATGGCGGATCACGCTGCTGACCATTTTGCTGCTGGCGGCGGCCTGCGTGACCATGAAGACGCTTTTGTGCTCCTCCGGCCACGCCTACATGGACTCCATCGGCAATTACGTGATGCACTACGCGGAGGAGGAGCCGCTGGCCATCCGCGTCGATATTCCGGAGAGACAGTGGAAGGACATGTCGGAGCGCTTCAGTGGGGAGTTCGTGGTGGAGCTGACCGGCGCGAAGCACAGCTTCTGCATGCGCGGCTGGTATATCGCGCTGGCGGTGACCGTGCTGGGCGGCGCGGTGGCGTATTTTGTCAGTGGAAGGGCATTAAAGCCGCTGAAGCGGTTCACCGCCAAGGCGGAGCGCGTGCAGCTGCAGAGTCTGACGGAGATCACCCTCAGCGAGGACGAGGCGGTGGAATTCAGCCGGCTGAGCCGCGCCGTCAATCAGATGCTGCTGCGGCTGAAGCAGGCCTTCGACGCTCAGCGGCAGTTTGTAGGCAACGCTGCCCATGAACTGCGCACGCCGCTGGCGCTGATGCAGGCGCGGCTGGATTTGTACATGTCCACAGACCATGGGGACAGCTGCCCGGAAACCGAGGAAACCATTGCCATGATGCGGGAACAGACCGAGCGGCTGTCCAGAATGGTGCGGACGCTGCTGGACATGAGTGAACTGAAGGCCGTGCCGCGCACCGACAGAATCCAGCTCGCGCCCATGATCGAGGAGGTGCTGGCGGATCTGTCGCCGCTGGCGGAGAAGAGCGGCGTGACGCTCTCCCAGAGCGGCGAGGATCTGTGGATCACCGGCAGTGACGTGCTGGTATATCGGGCAATCTTCAATCTGGTGGAGAACGGCGTGAAATACAACTGCCCCGGCGGAAGCGTATGCGTCGCCGTGTCCCGACGGGGGCAGAAAGCGGTGATTGAAGTCAAAGACACGGGCTGCGGCATTCCGGAGAACTTCCGGGAGAGCGTGTTCCAGCCGTTCTTTCGGGTGGACAAGTCCCGCAGCCGGGAAAAGGGCGGCGTGGGGCTGGGGCTGTCGCTGGTCTGGGAGATCGCTCATCTCCACGGCGGCGATGTTCGGGTTCGGGAGAGCGGCAAAACCGGAACAGTGATCGAGCTGACGCTGCCCGCTTCGGCAGAGGAACGGGGAATGCCATGAGGAGAAGAGATGGAAGGATGCAAGGTAAAACAATGAGAGGGTATTTTTGTTGTCAGGCTTCGGGAGAAGGAACATATCGTGATCGAAGTGAGGATGGGCGAGAAGGATCTGACTTCAACATAGCGCAAGGCACTCTATGCGGGAATCCGATTGGTTCGTTTTGCCTTGAAAACACTGGCTTTTCTGCTGCTTGTATGGTATAGTATTCGTGTTTCAGGGAGCTGGCGGGAGGTGGATATATGGCTGCTGCAAAGCGAAAATCCGTTGCAAAGCTTTGCCTTGCGCTGGGGTTGTTCGCTCTTGCCGGTTTTTTCCGCCAGCTGGATCGTCTGGCCGCTCCGCTGCCCTCCGCCGCATGTTTTCTGCTGACCAATCTGATCTATATCGGGCTGGCCATGGCATGGGGTTTTTCCATATCGCGCCGAATGCTGCACCGAAACGACCGGCGATGGCTGCTGCTGGGCTGTGCGATGGCCGTGCTGTGGCTGTTTCTGCGTGCGGTCAAATATCGCTTTTTCACAGATCATACGATCACCCGGCACCTGTGGTATCTGTATTATGTGCCGCAGATCCTTGCGCCGCTGTTCAGCCTGTTCGCTGCGCTGCAGCTTGGGCGGCAGGAGAACGCCGCATTTTCTCGCAGGTGGTATCTGCTGTTCATTCCAGCAATACTGTTGGTCGGCGGCATTCTGACCAACGACCTGCACCAGATGGCATTCCGATCCGCGCCGGGCGCTGCGACGCTGGAAGCGGACTATACCCACGGCTGGATATACTACCTCGCCATGACATGGACGGTCAGCCTGCTGCTGACAACCGGAATTGTCGTCTGTTGCAAGTGCCGCGTGTCTGAAAGCAGGCGATACGCGTGGGTGCCGCTGTGTGTTTTTCTGGGCGGATTTGCGCTGTGCGCGCTGAGCTTCGCAAATATCTACACCTTCCACAAAATGCCGGAGTGCTTCTGCCTGACGTTTGCTGCGTTCTGGGAGAGCTGCTTGCAGGTGGGGCTGCTGCCGACCAACAGTCATTACCGCTATTTCTTTTCCGAATCCACCGTGGCCGCGCAGATCGTGGACGGGCAGGGATGCCCCGTCTACCGCGCAAAAAACGCGCCTGACCTCACGGCCGGCCAACTGGACGCAGCGGCGCGCGAAGCGATTCTGCTGAACGCAGACACGCGGCTGCAAAGCGCGCCGGTGCAGGGCGGGCGCGTATACTGGGTGGAGGATATTTCGAAAATCAATCGAATCAGGGCGCAGCTTGCCGAAATCAACGCCCGGCTTTCGGAGGAAAACGAACTGATTCAGGCGGAAAACGCGCTGAAGCGTCAGCGCGCGCAGATCGAAGAAAAGAACCGGCTCATGGACGAGATGATCGCGCTCGTGCAGCCCCAGCTGCTTCAAATCAGCCGGCTTCTGAAAGAAGAAACCGCGCAAGCCCTGAACGTTCAAAACCTGAAACAGGTCTGTCTGCTGGGCGCGTATGTCAAGCGGCGGGTCAATCTCGCGCTGATCTGCGATCAGAAAGCAGCCGTTCCCGTAGATGAACTGACCCACTGCATCCGGGAGTCGTTGACGTATCTGACGCAGTACGGCGCTGTCTGCGCGCTGCATCAGGAGGGAAAAGGCAGCGTGAGCAGCCGCGACGCGCAGACTGCCTACGACTTCTTCGAGGATTGTCTGGAGGCCGCGCTGCCCTCGCTCAGCGCGCTGATGGTGCGCGTGGAATGCGGCGGGCGCTTTTCCGTTCGCCTGATGCTGGAAGACGCGGCAGGGCTCCCGCATGCGGACAAATACAGAGCTCTGGGGAAGCTGACCATCGACGATGCAGGCGGCGCGCTGTGTGCGACATTCTCTCTTGATCGGGGAGGCGAACGCGCATGAATACGCTTCACGCCGGTTTGATGTGCACATTACTGCTGACCGGAGCGATTGCCGGTCTGTTCGGCTGCATGAGCGCCGTGCGCCGCCGCCGCCGCTTTGCATTTGCAGTTTGTCTGGCAATCGCTTCGCTGGATTTTGCAGTGCTGGCGGTGTTGCTTTCCCGTCTGCCGGAAAGCGAGACCCTTTCCCCGGTTCCATGGACGGCAGCCGCATTGCCCCTGACGGCGCTCAGCCTTTTTGCGTCCTTCACGCTGTGGCATAAAAGCAGGCGGCAGCTTTCGCCGGTTTCCATCAAGGAAAGCTGCGACCATCTGCCCGGCGCGCTGTGTTTTGCGTGGGAAAATGGTCTGCCCTGCCTGAAAAACCTCAAGATGGACGAGCTGAGCCATCTGCTCACGGGCGAAGCGCTGCTCAACGCGAACGTTTTCTGGAAAACGTTTGAACCGCAGCCCATCGCCACGCTGGAGAATGGACAGACGTGGAGCTTTGCGCGCGTGCGGCTGGGGATGTCCGGAAAAACCGTTTACCAGATCACCGGCACGAACATCACCGAGGAAGCGCGGCTCCAATGGGATCTGGAAAAGGACAATCTTCGCCTGAAAGACATGAACCGGCGGCTTCGGCAATATGGGCAGGACGTGCAGGAGGCGACGCGGGAAAAAGAGATCCTGCGCGCCAAAACCCGCGTTCACGACCAGATCGGCCACGCGCTCCTGCAGACCCGGCAGTTTCTCTCTGACACGCAGGGCGATGCCGAAAGCGTCTGTGCCGCGTGGCGGCAGAACGTCCGGCTGCTGCTGGGAAAATATGCGGATGATCAACACGTCGATACATTTGATCAGCTTGCCCGTGCCGCGCAGGCCATCGGCGTGACCATTGCGCGGCGCGGTGTATTTCCGGCGGAGAATACGGAAAGCGCACAGCTTGTGGAAACCGCCGCCCATGAGTGCCTGACGAATCTGGTGCGCCATGCGGGCGGCACGCGGCTGGAAATCATCGGCGAGAAGACCGCGTCCGGTTGGCGCATTCGTTATCTCAACGACGGCAGCGCACCGTCCGGCCCCATCGTCGAGGGCAGCGGTCTGACCGCACTGCGCGCACGGGTAGAAGCGGCAGGCGGCGTGATGGAGATTGTTCACGCCCCGCGCTTTGAGCTGACGCTGGCACTTTCCGAAGGAAGGCAGGAAATTCCATGAAATACAAAGTCATGATCGTCGAGGATCAGACCATGCCCCGCGAGCTGTTCGAGCTGCGGATTCAGGCGTCGGAGCACTTCGAGGTGGCGCTGGCCATCGACAACGCCGCGCTGGCGGATGTGTACTGCCTGCGCGTCCCGGTGGATCTGATATTGATGGATGTGGTCACGCGCGGCGGCGAAAGCGGACTGGATGCGGCGGCGCGGATCAAGCGCGCCTTCCCGCAGATCAGGATCATCATCGTGACCTCCATGCCGGAATGCTCCTACCTCAGCCGCGCGCGGGAGATCGGCGTGGAGAGCTTCTGGTACAAGGAGGAGCAGCGCGAAAGCCTGCTGGACGTGATGGAGCGCACGATGGCGGGCGAATCCGTCTATCCGGACGCAACGCCGGAGATGCAATTAGGACTTGCCAGCAGCTATAAATTTACCGACCGCGAGCTGGAGGTGCTGCGCGAAATGACCGGCGGCGATACCAATCAGGAGATCGCCGAGCGGCTGCACATGTCCGTGGCGACCGTCAAGACGCACATCCTCAACATGCTGGAAAAAACGGGCTTCAGAAACCGCACCGAGCTGGCCGTGCGCGCACGGGAAAGCGGACTGGTGATTCTGAACCGGAAAAACTGAATATCATAGCAAAAGAGCTGCCTGCGGGCGGCTTTTTTGTTTTTTGGTGAGAAAATAGCCATATGGTTGATGTGCGGCGCTTTCCTTTCTGGTATACTGAAATAATAGAAGGGGGAAGTGCCATGAGAGAGATTGTGGTCAGCATGCAAAACACGCTGCTGTCGGAGGCGGTCGCGCGGTCGCTTGCGGAGACGGGAGAATTCCGCGTAGAGCAGGTTCTGCCCGGAAAGAGCGGCGATACCTTCTCGCTCTGCCGGGCCGTGCAGGCGGATATTCTGCTGATGGAGGTCAGCCGTCTGCCGGCTTACACGCTGGAAAACCGACTGAAACTGATCGAATGCGTGCGAAGAGCGCTGCTGAACTGTAAATTCGTGCTGTTGTGCGACGAAAACAGCGATCCGGAACTGGCGCACCGGGTGATGGTCGTCCGGCAGGATCGATTGATCGACGCTTTTCTCTATGCTTCCGTTACCCCCGCCTATCTGACTGCCGCGCTGGATGCGCTGTGAGAAAGGAGCGACCGCCA
>CAKUDW010000140.1 GCA_934645275.1 uncultured Clostridia bacterium | reverse complement strand
TGGACGTGGGCCTGCTGCACAGGCGCTATTGCAGCGATATGACGCGCACGCTGTTCTTCGGCCATGCGGACGATGAACAGCAAAAGGTGTACGACGTGTGCCGCCGCGCCAACGAGGCCGGCCGCGCCGCCGTGCGTCCGGGCCTGCCCATGTGCGAATTTGACCGCGCCGCGCGCCGCGTGATTGAGGACGCGGGCTACGGCAAGTATTTCATTCATCGCACCGGCCACGGCATCGGTCTGGAGGTACACGAGCATCCGGACAATTCGTCTGTCAGCCAAATCGTCGCCCAGCCCGGCATGTGCTTCTCGGTGGAGCCGGGCATATACCTGCCCGGGCGCTTCGGCGTGCGCATCGAGGATCTCGTGTGCGTGACCGGCGACGGCTGCGAAACCCTGAACGCGCTGGATCATGCGCTGAAAATCATCTGAAATTGTGTGGACGGGGAAGCAAGCTCCCCGTCCACCATTTCCTTCACATCTGAGTTAGAAACATTTAACCAAAATGAAATTGACCCGCACGCGCACATGTGCTATACTTTCCGTCGGTTAAGGAACTCTAACTAACGATTCAAACTGGGAGGAAATCAACATGAAAAAGCTCTTTTCCGTCGCGCTGTGCCTGCTGTGCGTGCTGGCGCTGTGCGTGCCCGCCATGGCCGAATCCGAGGATTATCTCGCCGGCATTTCCGGTACCTATGTGGAGCTCTTCCCCGAGCTTTCCAAGGATGAATACCACGAAGCCTGGCTCGAGGCCGTAACGCCGCTCGTGGGCGAAGAAGCCGCCGAGGATACCGTCGCCTATCTGCTCTACATGTGTACCGCCGATATCTACGGCGCAGAGGCCACCGAGGCCTACACGGCCGACCCGAACAGCATGCGCTTCGATTGCTACTACATCGGCGGCGTGAAGAAGATGACCATGGATGGCGATACCATCACCGGTTACGATGAATCCGGCGCGGAGGTTTTCAGCCACACCTACGCACCCGTGGACGTGGAGAATGAAAACGGCTTCATATTCTACAAGACCGACGATGCGGACGCGGGCCAGTTCACCTACTTCGCCTTCTCGCCCGATGCCATGGAGGAAACCTATCACCTGGAATTCCGCTATGCGGAGGACCCGGCCGACCTGCTCAGCTGGTTCGAAGGCAACTATGCCTACTGGAACGTCGGCGCGATTGCCGAGGACTACACCCAGGAACAGATTCTCGGCGCGATCAACCTTTTCGCCACCGAAAATCTTTCTGAAGAGGCCGAATAATTACTTGATATTTGCGACCCAATCGCTGCGCGGCGCGTTGCTTTTTAAGGAAAGTGACGCGCTGCGCGCATTTTTTTGCGCAAAATCGGCCCTAAATCCGCAGTTTGCGGACACACTAAAAGTTACGCTTATATTTCGCAAACGTTTTGCGCGCGTTGCAATTCGTGTTGACACTGTGTCCTGATTATGATAAAATTATGATGTATTCCCATATGCAGGGTGCAAAAAATCGCAACCTGAAATTACATTTCGGCGCGCGCCAACGCCATGCGGCGTAACCCGCCGCCGCCGAAAAATAAGCATAAAAAAAGAGGGGGGCAGCATGAAGGATACAATTCGAATTCAAATGATGCACACCTTTATGGTCTATATCAACGAGCGCAGGGCCGACGGCCTGGCCAACAAATCCAAGAAGGGCGTGAGTCTGATTCAGTATCTCATTCTGAATCGCGGCGCGCCCGTGCCGAACGTGCAGCTGCTGGAAACGCTCTGGACGGACGAGGACAGCGCCAACCCCGAAAGCGCGCTCAAAACGCTGGTGAGCCGCACGCGCGCGCTGCTGAATCAGGTCAGTCCCAGGCTGGGCGAAAGCATCGTTTCGGATCGCGGAGCCTACCATTGGGCGCTTCAGCCGGGCATGTCCATCGACCTGTACGATATACTCAACATTCGCGACCGGCTCATGACCCAGCAGGACGATCCCGAGCAGACCAAGTGCCTCTATGAGGAAATGCTGCGCCTCTATCGCGGCGATCTGCTGCAAAACAGCGACCTCAGCGAGTGGATTCTGTCCCGCGCCACCCAGCTGCATAACGATTACATCTCCGCCGTATATGCCTATCTGGAAATGCTCAAAGCCGAGAAGGATTATGCGAAGATTGTAGCCGTTTGCCGCACTGCGCTGGATGTGGATAATTTTGACGAGCGCCTGCACATGGAGCTCATCACCGCGCTGATTCACACCGGCCGCACCAGCGACGCGCTGGCCCAGTATAAGCACATCGTGCATCTGAACTATCGCTACCTAGGCGTGCAGCCCAGCGACGATATGCGCGAATTCTATAAGCAAATCGTGCGCGCGGGCAAAACGTTGGAATTCAATCTGGATTCCATCCGCAGCGAGCTGCGCGAAAGCGGCGAACAGCGCGGTGCGTTCGTCTGCGAATACGCCGTGTTCAAGGAAATCTACAATCTGGAGCGCCGCAGCATGGAGCGCATGGACATCGCCATCTTCCTGGCCGTGATTATGATTGGCAATCCGGATGAGCCCATGGATAGCCTCAAGCAGGATAACATCATGAACGGCCTGCTGGATATTCTGCGCAATAACCTGCGCAAGGGCGATATCATCACCCGCTTCTCGCCCATGTTCTATGCCATTCTCCTGCCCCAGGTGAACTACACCACCGGCAGCATGGTCATGGAGCGCATCAAGCGCCTGTTCTTCCAGAAATATCCGAATTCCAATATTCCCTTCAACTATTGCGTCGGCTCCATAGACGATGGCGCGGCCGCCCAGCGCCGGGGCGAAATTGTGGCAAAATAACATCGGCGGCGTGCGCACCGGGCTGATTTTGGTCCGGATTTAGAAAAAAATACGGCTTTGCCCAAAAAAGTCGTCACATTCGTGGCTATGTAACTGCCCACGTAAGTATGAATTGGTAGAATTGGCGTGTAAGCCAAAAGAAGCCAAAAAAACCAATTCATATAAAGGGAGGACATATCCATGAAGAAGATGCTTGAAAAGGTACTGGCGGTTGCCGTTGCGGCGTGCATGCTCTTTGCCGTATCCGCAAATGTGTTTGCAGAGGAAGCCGAGCCGGTCAAGGCCGTGTCCACGCCGGTGGAAGTGAAGGCCACAGTTGCGCCCGCGCAGGCGCACGAAGCCGAAGCCACGAAGGCCCCTGAAACCACGAAGGCGCCCGAAGCGGAAGAAGCTGAAAAGCCCGCCGCCGAGCCCACTGCGGAACCCACCGCTGAACCCACGGCCGAGCCCACTGCGGAGCCGACCGCTGAACCCACGGCCGAGCCGACCGAGGAACCCGCGGCCGAGCCCACCGAGGAGCCCGCGGTTGAGCCCACCGAAGAACCCGCCGAAGAGCCCGTGCCCTTCACCGGCAGCGTGGAAGTGAAGCTGCTCAACGAAGGCACGCTCTACTATGGCGACCGCGTTACCCTGCGCGCCGTCGTGACCGACGCCAACGTGGAATACACCCTCGTGTGGGAAGCGAATTCCGGCAGCGGCTGGCAGCAGGTGGCCGGAAACGAGGGAACCTATTCCTTCGAACTGACGGAGGAAACCGCCGCCGCGGAATACCGCGTCGTGGTGATTACCGAAGCGTAATCGAGCGCGCGGCAAAGGGCCGGGCGGAATACCGGAACGAAACAGCAGTCGCTTCCCTCCCAACCGAGGGCGGCGCTGCGTGCGGGGTTCCGGTTTCTGCATGAAATCCCCTCGCCGCGGCTGATATATATAATAGGTGAAAATTCATCCAGACAGAATGCAAGGAGGATGTTCGTTATGAAAAAGGGAATGCAGCGCATGCTCGCAGTGCTCGTCGCAGTTCTGCTCGTTCTGAGCGTCGGCGGCGCGCTCGCAGAAAAGCGCACCGAATCCAGCGCGTTCCGCTTCTCCGGCGTGCAGCGTCGCCCGGAGCAGCCCGACCACACGCAGGAGCCCGTTGCCGATGATGAGCGGCTCGAACCGGTCCAGCCCGAGCAGCCGGAAGCTCCGGCCGAGCCCGAAAAGCCGGCCCACAACGCCGTGGTCGAAGTTAAGGATAAGCACGGCAATCTGAACATCCGCGCCGCCGCAGGCGAGGAGAACGAATGGATTGGCGCGCTCCCCAATGGCGCGGAGATTACCATCATCTCCATCGAGGGCAACTGGGCCCTCATCCGCACCGACGACGGCCTTGAAGGCTATGTCAGCCTCACCTACCTGCGCCAAACGGATCTGCCCGAAGAACCCGCGCAGGAAGATAAGCAGGAAAAGCCCGCCGAGCGCAAGAGCGAAGCGGAGCCCGCGGCCGAGCAGCAGCCCGAGGTGATTACCGAGGAAGACCTGCCCGAGAACGCCCGCCTGCTTGGCGTGATTCAGGATAAGCTGAACGCCGAACGCTCCGTTTCCGTCTACATCGCCTTCGATGGCGAATATGTGGAATTTGGCGATACGGTCACCCTCTACGCTGTGCTCAACGGTTACGAGGATACCACCTACGCCCTCCAGTGGCAGGTCAGCCCGGACAACGCCAACTGGGCGGATATCACCGGTGCAACCAACGCCAGCTATGCCGTCGTGGTGACCGAGACCAACTACACCGATTATTATCGCGTGGCGGTCACGATCAACGGCGTTGTGGTGGCCGACGAGCTGCTGACCGAAACCGAGCAGCCCGAAGCCGCGGAATAAGCCCGGAGTAAAGAGAACGTTCACCGCCGGCGGTTTCCCCCGCCCGGCGGCAGCTCTACCTGAATTCCTGAATTTCATGGGAGGAAGATTTTTCTATGAAAAATAAGCTTTACAGGGGCCTTGCACTTCTGCTGACGGTACTGATGCTCGTCAGCTGCATGCCCACGGCTGCGCTGGCTGCCATCATTCCCGTATCGGGCCAGCGGCAGGTTAG
Organism: uncultured Clostridia bacterium; assembly: GCA_934645275.1. The sequence goes on along the minus strand of CAKUDW010000140.1, from coordinate 961 downwards.
CGGTTCCGTTACGCCCGCCAGCCTGATGGATGCGGCGAATCTGCCCAGCGTCCAGTCGGTGGTGGAATACGAGTATACGCTGCATGCCGTCTTCAAGGATGAAAATGGCGAGACGGTATCGGAGCAGTACGTGCGCAATGGTGAAACCCTTACGCAGCCTGCTTCGCCCGTAAAGGACGGCTACAAGTTTGAGAAATGGGCCGACGAGAGCGGCAATGCCGCGACGTTCGGCGAGCCGATCAGCGTGGCCGCTGATGAGACGAAGATCTATACGCCTGTCTTTAAGCAGGTTTACTATGTCTTCTTCCTTGATGATTCCGGTCGCGTGGTTGAAACGCGTGAAGGCGCAAGCGAAGATGAAATCAAAGCTGATGCGACCTTTGCGGTTGACCCGGAATATGGCATTACGGGTTGGTATACCGATTCTGAGTGTACCGATCGGGTCGAATCTGTCGTACTGAGAGATCATAATGTCAGGCTCTATCCCAAGGTTGAAAAAGGCCACTGGATTGAGTTCGACAGCGATGGCGGCAGCTATCAGAAGCCTGTCTTTGTTGCGCCCAACAGCGTGACGGTGAAGCCGGAGAACCCCACGCGTCCGGGTTATAACTTCAAGTATTGGGCCGATGGCTCCACAGAGTATACTTGGGGCACTCCCCTGGATGAGGCGCTGACCCTGAAGGCTGTTTGGGAAGCCACGACGGTGAATTATACCGTTATCTATTGGATTGAGAACGCCAATGATGCCGAATACTCCTACATGGACAGCAAAACCGAGACTGGCCTGACGGGTGCGACCACGACAGCTTCCGCCGCGACCACTTGGGATGTTGATAAAGCTGGCGGCGCAGATGTCGGTGAGCAGGCTGGTTTTACCATTCAGAACATCGAGCAGCAGATCATCAAGGGCGACGGTTCGACGATTGTGAATGTGTACTACAAGCGCAATACATATAATGTA
>CAKUDW010000139.1 GCA_934645275.1 uncultured Clostridia bacterium | reverse complement strand
CGCGAGCGTCTGGAAAAGCAGGCCGACAACCGCGCCGAGGCCGCCTTCGAAAACGAAGTGATCGAAAAGGTTTCCGAAAATGCCAAGGTGGATATTCCGCAGGCGATGATCGAGGATCAGATCGACAACATGCTGCGCGACATGGAAATGCGCATGATGTATCAGGGCATGAAGCTGGACGACTACTTCAAGTACACCGGCCAGACCCGTGAACAGGTGCGCGAAATGTACAAGCCCTCCGCTGAGGAGCGCGTTAAGACGCAGCTGGTACTCGAAGCCGTGATGAAGGCCGAGGACATCAAGGCCGACGAAGCTGAAATCGACGCCGAGATCGCCAAGTACGCCGACCAGAGCAAAAAGACGCTCGATGAGTTCAAGGCTACGCTGTCCGACGGCGACAAGGCATATTTCGCTGAAATCGCTTCGCTGCAGAAGACCCTGGAATTCCTGAAGAACAACGCCGAATAAAACCCATGGACGGCTGTAACGCACCCTGCCCTGCAGGGGAGCGACTGCTGTAACGCATCCAACCCCCGATACGCTGGGGCTGGACAGTGCGCCCGAGTTGACCTGAGCTACGCCCGCAGTCGCGCCTATCGTATCTTTGCGCTGCGGGCTTCTCATATTTCGAACCAAAATACACATAATTTGTGTATGGTTTCGATGATAACGCATATAATCAAACCGTTGGGAGGTGTGGGCCATGAATCTGGTGCCCTATGTCATTGAACAAACCACGCGCGGCGAGCGCAGCTACGACATCTTTTCCCGCCTGCTGAAGGATCGCATCATCTTTCTCGGAGGCGAAATCGACGACAGTCTCGCCAATCTGGTCGTCGCGCAAATGCTCTTTTTGGAAATGGAAGACCCGGACGCCGATATCATGCTCTATATCAACAGCCCCGGCGGCTCCGTTTCCGCAGGTATGGCCATCTATGATACGATGCGCTACCTGAAGTGCGAAGTATCCACGCTGTGCGTAGGACTCGCGGCGTCCATGGGCGCGTTCCTGCTGGCGGGCGGCGCGAAGGGCAAGCGCAAGGCGCTGCCGCACGCTGAAATCATGATTCACCAGCCGCTCGGTGGCGCGCGCGGTCAGGCCACGGATATTCAGATTCAGGCCGACCAGATTCTCAAAATCAAAAAGACGATGAACGAATTGCTGGCTCAAAACACCGGCAAGCCGCTCAAAACCATCGAACGGGACGTCGAGCGTGACCATTATCTCAGCGCGGAAGAAGCGCTGAACTACGGCCTAATCGACGAAATCATCGCTCCAAGGAGATAAGCCATGGCAAACAAGGAAGATTTTAACGGCGGCAAGAGCGTGCGCTGTTCCTTCTGCGGCAAGACGCAGGATCAGGTGCGCCGACTTGTGGCCGGGCCGAATGCCTATATCTGCAATGAGTGCATTCTGCTGTGCCAGGAAATCGTTTCCGACGATGTGGACAGCGTGAGCTCCACCGGCGAAATTGAAATCAAGACGCCGCAGGAAATCAAGGATGTGCTCGATCAGTACGTCGTTGGCCAGGAAGCGGCCAAGAAAGCGCTGTGCGTAGCGGTTTATAACCATTACAAGCGCATCCGCTTCATGAACAACAAAAAGAACGATGTAGAACTGCAAAAGTCCAACATTGTGATGCTCGGCCCCACCGGCTGCGGCAAAACTTATCTGGCACAGACGCTGGCCAAGATTTTGAACGTGCCCTTCGCCATCGGTGACGCGACCAGCTTGACCGAGGCCGGCTACGTGGGCGAGGATGTTGAAAACATCCTGCTGCGGCTGATTCAGAACGCTGATTACGATGTGGAGCTGGCTCAGCGCGGCATCATCTACATTGATGAAATCGACAAGATCGCCCGCAAGAGCGAAAATCCGTCCATCACGCGTGATGTGAGCGGCGAGGGCGTGCAGCAGGCGCTGTTGAAAATTCTGGAAGGCACGATTGCTTCCGTTCCGCCGCAGGGTGGGCGCAAGCACCCGCACCAAGAATTCATTCAAATCGACACCTCAAACATACTCTTTATCTGCGGCGGCGCATTCGACGGCATTGAAAAGATCGTTGAAAACCGCATCGGCAAAAAGACGATGGGCTTTGGCGCGGAAATTCATTCAAAGCTGCAGCGTGGCAGTGAAGAAATCATGGCTCAGGTGCGTCCGGAGGATTTGTTGAAATTCGGCCTGATTCCGGAATTTGTGGGCCGCCTGCCCGTGCTGGTAACGCTGAACCAGCTGGACGAAGAGGCACTGATTCGCATTCTTACCGAGCCGAAGAACGCGCTTGTGCGGCAGTATGCCAAGCTGCTCAGCTTCGACAACGTCGATTTGGAATTCACCCCTGAGGCCCTGAAGGCCATCGCCCACCTCGCGCTTGAGCGCAAGAGCGGCGCGCGCGGACTGCGCGCCATCATCGAGGGCGTTATGACCGACACCATGTTTGATTTACCCAGCATTGAGGGCGTATCCAAGTGCATTATCACGGAGGATGCGGTTCTGGGCAGGGAAAAGCCCGTGCTGGTACGCGCGCTGCCGGAAATCCCCAAGGAGCCGGAAGCCACCACGCGCATCCAGGGCGCATAATTTCAGCAATCGGGCTTCCCGGCGCATGCCGGGAAGCCTGATGCATTTATTTACGAAGGAGGCGTTACGACCATGAAGCGCTTGATTTTTCTGCTGATATGTATGTCCATGCTGGCAGCGTGCGCGCTTGCCGAACCCACACAGACAGGCGAACCCACGACGACGCCGTCACCCACGGCCACCCTGGCCCCTACTCCCACGCCCACAGCCATACCCGCGGGTGAACTGTTCTCCTGCGACGTGCTGAGCATCAATCTGCCCTACGGCCTGACGCTTCTGGACGAGCCCGCGCTTTCAGGCTACGAAGCGGCAGTACAGGCTGATTTTGAGGGTGCTGCGCGCACGCTTGCTGTGGCGGCGGACGGCAACGGCGGCATACTGCTACTGGCTGTCTGTGATTCCGAAGCCGACTGCGTGACGGCTGCCACGGAAGCCGCGCACGATATTCTGGGCGAAAGCGCCGCCATATCTGAAGTCAGTTTCGGCGAAAACAACTGCGCCGCCTTCGCCTGTTCCATTCAGGATCGCGAATATCGCATCTACCTGTTCACAAACGGCAAGACCGCGCTCTGCGTGGGCGCGAGCGGACTTAGCGATGCGCAGATCAGCGTCGCACTCGAAAGCCTGAAATTCTGAATATGGTTTTCAAAACCAGCTCATTCGAAACTTAATATTATGTTATACATTTTGCCATACTATTTGTGTTGACCTGTCTCTGCGCGCTATGGTAAAATTTAAAAAAAGATTGGCGAGGTGAATTTCGCTTTGACTGAATATGTGCTCTTTACAGATTCCAGCTGCGACCTGCCGCTGGCGCTGGCCAATGAAATGCAGCTGACAGTGCTGCCGTTGACGCTGATTATGGATGGCAAGAGTTATCCAAACACGCTGGACGAAAAGTACATCACCTATACGGACTTTTACAGCATGCTGCCCAAGGCTGCGGATGTCAAGACCGCCGCGGTCAATCAGCACGCCTTCGAAACTGCGATGGAGCCCGTGCTCGAGGCCGGCAAGGACATCCTGTACCTGGGCTTTTCCTCGGGCCTGAGCGGCACCTATTCCGCAGGTGCGATGGCGGCGCAGGCATTGCAGGAAAAGTATCCGGAGCGCAAGGTATACGCCGTGGATACGCTCTGCGCCTCGCTGGGCGAAGGTCTGCTGGTATATCTGTGCTGGCAGCAAAAGCAAGCGGGCAAGACCATCGACGAGGTGCGCGATTTTGCCGAAGCAAACAAACTGCATATCTGCCATTGGTTCACTGTGGACGACCTGATGCACTTGAAGCGCGGCGGCCGCGTAAGCGCCACGTCGGCGCTGATCGGCTCGGTACTCGGCATCAAACCCGTAATGCACATGGACGACGAGGGACTGCTGAAGCTGGTAGATAAAGCGCGCGGACGCAAGGCCTCCATTCGGCGGCTGGTAAACGAAGTAAAGAACCGTGCAATCAACCCCGAAAGCCAGACAATGTTCATCAGCCACGGCGGCTGTGCGGATGAAGCGAATGCCATTGCCGAAACGCTCAAGCGCGAGCTGAACGTTCCCGAGGTCATCGTAAATTATGTCGGCCCGGTAGTGGGCGCGCACTCCGGCCCGGGCACGCTGGCGCTGTTCTGCGTAGGCACTGAAAGGTAAAAAGCGTATTTAAGCAACCGAAAAGCGAATTTCGGTTGCTTTTTTGAATACGAATCCGCCAAACTGGAGTTTTGCAGAACAACGGCCCCCGAAAGGATACGTCGACACTTTCCGAGACGAGAATTGGCAAAATGATGCTTTGCGGAGCAACGGTTCCTAAAGAAAAGCACCAATAAATCTCTATGACAGATTTGGCGCAGCCAGCGCCGACAGTTTTTTATCCGTCGCTTGTCCATTGTCTGTAACAGAACGGCGACGGTTCTTTTTATTTTTTGCAAAAGTGCAGGAATTGGCCCGCGTTTGTGGTATAATTTATCTGGATATTTTTTCTGAAAGAGGGTATTTTTCATGAAAAAGGCAATTATGTATGGCGGCGGCAACATTGGCCGCGGCTTCATTGGCAAGGTTTTTGCCGATTCCGGCTATGAAGTGGTTTTTCTGGATATCATGCAAAGTCTGATCGACGAAATGAATCGCCGCGGCGAATATACCGTGCGCATCGTTTCCAATGCTGAAACCGTAAACACCACCGTGAAGCCCGTGCGCGCCGTGAATTCCACCACTGAGCAGGCCATTGACGAAATCGTGAGTTGCGACATCATGGCCACAGCCGTGGGCGTAAACATCCTGCCAAAGATTGCACCGGTCATCGCAAAGGGCGTGGTCGCGCGCATGGAGCGCAGTGGTAAGCCGTTGGACATCATTCTGTGTGAGAATCAGTTGGAAGCCGACGTGCTGATGCGCGGCTGGATTAACGCCTGTCTGACCGATGAGCAGAAAGCCTGGGCGGATAAAAACCTGGGATTAGTAGAAGCCTCCATCGGCCGCATGGTTCCGCCGCTGACTCCTGAAATGCGTGCACAGGATCCGCTGCTGATCTGCGTAGAGCCCTATTGCGAACTGCCTGTGGACAAGGACGCTTTCCGCGGTGATATTCCGCAGCTGAAGGGCCTTATTCCCTATTCCCCATTCGAATTCTACATCAAGCGCAAGCTCTTTTTGCACAACGGCGGCCATGCGGTCTGCGCCTATCTGGGCAAGCAGAAGGGTTACGAATATATCTGGCAGGCCATCGCCGATCCGGACATCTACGAAGCGGCCAAGGCTGCGATGAACGTCAGCGCGCAGGCGCTGATCCACAAGTTTGGCGAGGACGTCCGTGAAAACGTGGAAAGCAACGTAGTTGATTTGCTGTTCCGCTTCCAGAATCGCGCGCTGAAGGATACCGTGGCCCGCGTGGGCGCAGACCCCGTGCGCAAGCTGCGCCGCAACGACCGCATCGTGGGCGCGGCGCTGTTTGCGATGGAACAGGGCGTAGATCCCAGCCCAATCATCCGCGGCATCGTGGCCGCCCTGAAATTCGATCAGGAGGGCGACGCTACCGCGCCGGAAATTCAGGCCGCGTTGAATGCGCACGGCGTGGACTACGTCATTGAAAAGTACATGGGCCTGAACCGCGATGAAAAACTGTTCGGCATGATCGAAGCCGCTTATAAAGACGCATGAAGACATACACTGATTTCATTCTCGAAAAGACGCGCGAGCTGCTAAACATCGACAGCCCGACCGGCTATACGCAGGAGGCCATCGGCTGGCTTCTGCGGGAATTCAATGCGCTGGGCTTTGAAACGCAGGTGA
>CAKUDW010000138.1 GCA_934645275.1 uncultured Clostridia bacterium | reverse complement strand
ATCACGCTGATCACGCCGATCGCGTGCGAAGAAGGTCTGCGTTTCGCTATCCGCGAAGGCGGCCGCACGGTCGGTTCCGGCGTTGTGACGAAGATTCTCGAGTAATAGAGAGTATTTGATTCACAAAAGGGCGTCGAAGCTCATACGAGCTTCGGCGCCTTTTTTGTTCCAAAGCCTCCTGCTTCGAGCGGGGGTTCAGGAAAGCTTAAAGCTGTGGTCCATTCATCAAACTCTGTTCTGATAAGTAGATAGTAATCCTGCGCAACGCTGCAATAGGAGCATTCAACTGCTTTAAGCAATGGAAAGGTAAGTGGTGCAAAAGATAGAAGTTCAGAGCGCGTGAGCGCTGCCAGTCTTGTGCCCTTACAGGGCTTAATGATTAAGAATAAGAATAGCAAAACCAGAGTTTTGCGGGTCGTCGGATTCCAAAGGGAGACGACGATAATTCTTATATCTACGTTTGTTAACCGCGCAAAACCTGCCCACAGCAATACTGTATATTTTTCATTTTGCGCTTGACGATGCAATGTTTTGCTGCTATAATAGGACGCTAATGAATGTTAGTTAGGGATAACGGCCGCGCGGAGATTGTTTTTCCTTCATATCCCTGCGTAGGGTATTGCTCGTTACGCCGCGTAATGATGTAATATGAGCGGCGAAGGGAAGGCGAGCACCGCCGGTTCCCTGAAATCATAAGAGAAGGAGCGCGCATATTATGCTTCGAATTGAACATCTCACCAAGACTTACGGTGAAAAGAAGGCCGTAGATGACCTGAGCCTGCACATTCGGCCTGGTGAAATCTACGGCTTTATTGGCCACAACGGTGCAGGTAAGACCACCACGCTGAAATCCGTGGCGGGCATTTTGCAGTTTGACGCGGGTGAAATCTATGTGGATGGCAAATCCGTGAAGAGAGAACCGCTCGCATGCAAGCGTGAAATCGCGTATATTCCGGATAATCCCGATTTGTATGAATACATGACGGGCGAGAAGTACCTGAATTTCATTGCCGATATCTTCGGCGTTGGCACAGCGGAGCGCCGGGAGCGCATTCGCGAAAACGCGGCGCACTTCGAACTGACGGAGAGCCTTGCACAGCCCATCGCGGCCTATTCTCACGGCATGAAGCAGAAGCTCGCCATCGTTGCGGCGTGGCTACATCAGCCGAGGCTGATCATCATGGATGAACCGTTTGTCGGACTTGATCCCAAGGCTGCCCATCTGCTCAAGGGCATGATGCGTCAGTTCTGTGATGCGGGCGGAGCAATTTTTTTCTCCACGCATGTGTTGGAAGTCGCCGAAAAGCTGTGCGATAAGGTGGCTATCATCAAGAACGGCAAGCTAATCCGTTCCGGCACGATGGCGGAAGTGCGCGGCGACGATACGCTTGAGGACGTGTTCCTTGAACTGGAGGAAGAATCATGCTGAGAATTCTGTTGAAGAAGCAGCTGACGGAAATCTTCCGCAGTTACTTTTACGACGCCAAGAAGAACCGCGCCCGTTCGAAAGGTGCGACGGCGGTGTACATTGTGCTGTTTGCGCTGGTTATGCTGGGTGTGCTGGGCGGTCTGTTTGCCTATCTGTCCGCGTCTATTTGCGTCCCGTTGGCACAGGCCGGCATGGATTGGCTGTATTTTGCGCTGATGGGCCTGCTATCGGTGCTGCTGGGGGCGTTTGGCAGCGTGTTCAATACCTATGCCGGGCTGTATCTGGCCAAGGATAACGATTTGCTGTTGAGCATGCCGATTCCAGTGAGCGCCATCATGGGCGCACGGCTGATGGGCGTGTATCTGATGGGACTGATGTATTCAGGCGTGGCCTTTCTGCCGGCAGCCATTGTATACTGGATAAGCGTATCTGCCGGCACGGGCGTCGTGGTGGGCACACTGCTGCTGATGGTGCTAATTTCACTGTTCGTGCTCACACTGTCCTGCGCGTTGGGCTGGGTCGTTGCAAAAATCAGCTTGAAGCTGAAGCATCGCAGCCTGATCACTGTGCTGGTGTCGCTGCTGTTCATCGCCGCCTATTACTTCTTCTATTTTAAAGCGCAGTCGTTGATTGCCGATCTGGTAGCAAACGTCGCGCTCTATGGCGAGAGAATCCGCGGTGCGGCTTATCCGGTGTACCTGTTCGGTCGGGTCGGTGTGGGCGATGGCCGCGCGATATTGCTCGTGTCGGCGGTGGTGCTGGCGCTGTTCAGCCTGATGTGGGCATTGATTTCTCGAAGCTTTTTGAAGATTGCCACATCTTCTGCCCGCACAGAAAAGCGCGTTTATCGCGAGCGCGATGTGAAGCGCAGGGGCATAGCGACAGCGCTGCTTTGGCGCGAATTTGCTCGCTTTATTTCGAGCCCGGTCTATATGCTCAACTGTGGGCTCGGCGTCTTGCTGCTGCCGCTTGGCGGCCTTGCGCTGTTGTGGAAGGGCAGCGCCCTAATGGGCGCGCTGACGCAGATGTTCGGCGAACAGGTCGACGGCATGCCGCTGCTGACGGCGGCAATATGTCTGCTGGTTTCAATGAACGATATGGCTGCACCTTCCGTGTCGCTGGAGGGCAGGAGTCTGTGGCTGATTCAGTCGCTGCCGGTTACGCCGTGGCAGGCGCTGCGGGCAAAAGTGGCGCTTCAGGTTATCCTGAGCGGCGGGTCCGCGCTGTTTTGCCTCGCATGTGCGGCCATCGTCTGTGCGTTCACGGCTGGAGAACTGCTGGCGGCGACGCTGTTACTGGGTGCGTTTGTGCTGTTTATGACGTTGTTGGGCTTGTTCTTGGGGTTGAAGATGCCGAACGTGAACTGGACAAATGAAATAACGCCCATCAAGCAGAGTGCCTGCGTGACGATCGCGCTGTTCGCCGGCTTCGCATACGTAGCGCTGCTGGCAGTGGGATTCGTGGCGTTGGGCGGCTGGAAGCTCGGCTCTGTACCCTATGCCTGTGGTTTTGCAGTGCTTACGCTGGCAATGGCAGCGCTGCTGTATCGGTGGCTCAGGCGGCGTGGTTGCGCGGCATTTGCCGCGTTGTGAGCGCTGACAAACTTCTCATGTACGACCGACAGCAGGCAATTGCGGAAGGCTTTACTTGACAGGGGTAGGAAATCACGCTACAATGTAAGTACGATTTCGTACCTTTGGAGGGGACGCTTGTGCGCGAGCGGCTGGTTGAAATACGCCGGATCAACTATCTGGCGTCGGAAATGGACGCGCTGTACCACCAGGCTTCATTAAAGCTTGGCATTTCAGACAGCGTGTCCATTGTGCTCTACACTATCTATGATGTAGGCGAGGGTTGCCTGTTGAGCGATATATACAAGCGTTCTGGCGTGAGCAAGCAGACGGTGAATTCCGCTATGCGCCGCCTGGAGGCGGACGGCATGCTCTATCTCGAACCGTATACGGGCCGGTCGAAGCGAATCGCGCTTACAGATAATGGACGCGCATATCTTCAGCGCACCGCCGCACGGCTGGTTCAAGCGGAAATGCATGCCTTTGACGGCTGGACGGAGGATGAAGTCAGGACGCATATCGGCCTGATGGAAAAGTACACGGAATCGCTTCGCAGACAGATTGAACAAATGTGAAGGGAGCGGCAGCAATGAAAATTATAACCATCAGCCGTGAGTTTGGCAGCGGCGGGCGAGAACTGGGAAAGCGTCTTGCAGATTATTTGGGGTTTGACTACTATGACAGTGAAATCATTCAGGCGCTTTCCAGAAAGAGCGGCATGAATGAGGGCTACATTGAAAACGCGCTCAGCAACCATGGCTGGCAGAATGTGCCGGTCACTTTCCGTGCAACGCTCAGCGGTAACATCTATTACCAGTCTGACCGCATCGGCCTGCTAATTCAGCAGAAGCAGGTCATTGAAGAAATTGCCGCCGCAGGCAAGGATTGCATCATTGTGGGCCGCAATGCGGATGTGATTCTGGCGGGCTATCATCCATTTAACATTTTCGTTTGCGCTGAAATGGACGCAAAGCTGCGACGCTGCATGGAACGCGCACCGCAGGGCGAGCAGCTGAGCGAAAGAGAACTGATTCAGAAGATACGGCATGTGGACAGGGTGCGCGCGCAGACGCGCGAGTTGGTCGGCGGACCCGCCTGGGGCCAGCGCAGCGCCTATCACTTGACCATCAATACCAGCGCGTGGACAATCAAGGCGCTGACGCAGCCGGTGGCCGGCTTTGCGCAGGCTTATTTTGGGAGGAACTACTAATGCAGATTCAGCTCTCGGATCACTTCAGCTATGGCAAATTGATCCGATTTACGCTGCCGTCCATCATCATGATGATTTTTACATCCATCTACAGCGTGGTGGACGGATTCTTTATTTCAAATTTTGTTGGCAAGACAGCCTTCGCGTCCGTTAACCTGATCATACCCTATTTGCAAATTCTGGGCGGCGTAGGTGCAATGTTGGGCATGGGTGGCAGCGCACTGACTGCTAAGACGCTGGGCGAGGGTGACATTCCGCGCGCGCGCCGGTATTTCACCATGATGATTTATCTGATGGCCGCCGCAGGTGTGTCCTTCGGTGTACTTGGCGCCGTTTTCCTGCGTCCGATGGCCTACGTATTCGGTGCGACGGATAACATGATTGGCGATATCATGGTGTACGGCGGCACCTGCATGGTGTTCATCGTTGTATTCGTGATGCAGTATGGCTTTCAGAGTTTCCTGATTGTGGCCGAACAGCCGAAACTCGGCTTGCTGGCTACCGTGCTGGCAGGTTGTACGAACATGGTGCTGGATTTTCTGTTCATGGCCGTATTTAAATGGGGCATGTTTGGCGCGGCGTTGGCCACGGGCCTGAGCCAGACCGTGGGTGCAGGCATGCCGCTGCTCTGGTTTTTGAGCAGGCGCAATACCTCGGCACTGCGCTTTACCCGGACGCATATTGAGCTTGGCCCCATGCTCAAGGCCTGCGCAAACGGTTCGTCCGAAATGATGTCCAGCGTGTCTGCCTCGATTACCGGCATACTCTACAACCTTCAACTGATGAAGTACGCGGGGGAGGACGGCGTGGCGGCTTATGGCGTGGTGATGTATGCCGCGTTCATTTTCCTGGGCGTGTTCGTAGGCTATTCCACGGGTAGCTCGCCTGTGATGGGCTATCACTACGGCGCGCAGAACCATGCAGAAATGAAAAACGTGTTGAAGAAGAGCCTGACGCTGCTTGCAGGTTCGGCCGTGGTGCTGACGGCGCTGGCGATGGTGTTCGCGCGCACGCTGTCCCGGGTGTTTGTTGGATACGATGCGAATTTGCTGGAAATGACCACGCGGGCGTTCATCATTTGTTCTGTACCGTTCCTGTTCATGTGGTTCAATATTTACACATCATCCTTCTTCACGGCGCTGAACGATGGCGCGGTATCCGCCGCGATTTCGTTTATGCGCGCGCTGGTGCTGCCGGTGATCTGTATATTGACGATGCCGGCCATCTGGCGTCTGGACGGCGTGTGGTATTCGATGGTTGCCAGCGAGCTGCTTGGCGTGCTCGTGTCCGGCGGATTCATGCTGGGCAAGCGGAAGAAGTATCATTATTGAGCAATTGAGCAGCGCGATTTTGGTGCATCAGAACGCACTGTTCCGCAAGGCTCCGTTCCGGTTTTTAAGAATGGTCGGCAGCTCTCAAAGAGAGCTGCCGACCATTCTTATAGGCTATATCGTATTTGGCTTTCGTTACTTCACAGATTTCTCAGGTGTTCAGTACGCGGCGGCCCCAACTGTACACGCGGTTATAGTAGCCGCTGCCAAGGCTGCTGACAACCACCTTGCCCGCGCCGGAGGAGGCGTGGATGAAGTAGTTGCTGCCGAGGTAGATGCCGGTGTGGTCGCAGAGATCGCCGTCGGACATGGTGTTGAAGAACACCAAAT
>CAKUDW010000137.1 GCA_934645275.1 uncultured Clostridia bacterium | reverse complement strand
ATACTGCATCGTCAAAGTCGCGCGAGGAAGCGCCGTCGATGGTAAAGATCAACATATTGCGGAAATCTGCGCGGCGCGCACTGATTTTGGGTACGCCCGGCAGCGCTTCACTTTCAACATTCTCTGGAAATATGTCCGGAAAGCCATGGGTTTCGGCGACGGTGCGCATGCGCGCAAGCATGCTGGAAGCATTGCCCAGTATGCGCTCCACATGGCCACGTATGGGAGAATTTCCTTCCGGATAAGCGTCTATGGCAATCAACGCCAATTCGTTGTTGCGTACAAAGCTTAGATCACCGCCCAGCGATATTGAATATGGAATGCGTGGGTCACAAGGAGTGGCTGCGGCATGCACGCGCTCGAATTCGCGCTGTCCGTGGCGGCGGCGATCCCGGTCAAAGCGCACACAGCCGCAGATAGAGGTCATTTTGCGTGCGCATATCTGTTCTATTTCACAGGCGTCGCCGCCCAACGAACGGCATAACAGCAGATCGTCCGGCAGGGGCTTCAGGCGGCTTTCAACGATGCGAAGTCGAAGCGCTGAATCGTCCGCTATCAGCATGGGCGCGCCGCCATGGGTAAAAAATGCACGGCCACGAATCAGTCCGAGCAGTTCCGCAGCTGCGAATTTACCCTTGCGCGTTCTGGTCGCGCGCGCGTCACGCATCAGTTCATCCAGCGCCAACTGTACATTTCTAGCATTGCCGCTGGATTGCGCGCAAATTTCATTTACGGAAAGCGGTCGCCCGGCGGAGTGCAGAATTTCAAGAATAGCATCCTTCATAAACAGAAATACCCCGATAAACTCATTTTTCTTCAAGTATGTCCTGACAGCGTCAAGAATAGCATAGCCCGAGGTGAAAATCAAGCTGGATATTTTCTGGTGGACGTCGTTTTTTGCATGAAAAAAGTTGCATATAGCTAACTCAGGTGATATGATAGGTATGCAACATTGAAAGGAGCGAATCGGCATGACGCTTGATCAGCTTGCCCCTGGCAAGGATGCAATTATACACAGCGTGGACTGCGATGAAATCGCGCTGAGAAAACACATATTGGACATGGGGCTGACCCCCGGCACTGAAGTAACTATGATCAAGGCCGCGCCGCTGGGCGATCCGCTCGAAATTCGTACGCGCGGCTATGAACTGACCCTTCGCAAGGCGGATGCGGCCCGCATTGCGCTTACGGATATACACGAGGCACATGCGCCACGCCGCGCAGACCGTCCGCGCGTGGACATACCGCATCCTGGTGTGGGTGAGGAAGATGCGAAATTCAGCGCCCGTCTGCGCGAAGCGATTCCTGCGGGAGAAAAAATTACTTTTGCGCTGGCCGGAAACCAGAACTGCGGCAAAACCACGCTCTTTAATCAATTGACTGGATCCAATCAACACGTCGGCAATTTTCCAGGCGTGACGGTTGACCGCAAGGACGGTGTAATTCGCGGCCACGATGAAGCAACCGTGACCGACTTGCCAGGCATCTATTCGCTCTCGCCCTATACCAGCGAGGAGATTGTGACCCGCGATTTCCTGCTCAGGCAGCGTCCGAACGGCATCATCAATATACTGGATGCATCCAATATTGAGCGCAACCTGTACCTGACGATACAGCTGATTGAGCTGAACATGCCCATGGTGTTGGCGCTGAACATGATGGACGAGGTGCGTCTGAACGGTGGTACGATCGATGTCAACGCGTTGGAGGCAACGCTGGGTATTCCCGTAGTGCCGATATCCGCTTCCAAAAATGAGGGCATAGATGAACTCATTGAGCATGCCATCCACGTGGTACGCTACGATGTGCGGCCGCAGCGCATGGATTTCTGCGATGATGGCGGTGCGGTGCATCGCTGCATACACGCCGTGATTCACCTGATCGACGATCACGCTCGCCGCTGCCAGGTACCGGCGCGCTTTGCTGCGACCAAAGCCATCGAGGGCGATCAGCTGATCCTGGATCAGCTGAAACTGGATGTGAACGAAGTAGAAATGCTGGAGCATATCGTCAAGCAGATGGAGGAGGAGAGCGGCCAGGACCGCATGGCGGCGCTGGCAGACATGCGCTTCCGCTTCATCAGCGAGCTGTGCGCCCAAACGGTAGTGCATCCGCACGAGAGCCGCGAGCGCGCGCGCAGCCGCAAAATTGACAGGATACTTACCGGCAAATACACCGCGATTCCCGCTTTTATCGGCATCATGGCGCTGATATTCTACTTTACATTCGGTTTGCTCGGCTCGTTTCTTTCGGATTTGATGTCGCTGGGCATTGATGCGCTGACACAACTGTGTGATGCAGGTTTGACAGCCTATGGCATCAATCCGGTGGTGCATTCGTTGGTAATCGACGGCGTATTCGCAGGGGTCGGCAGCGTATTGAGCTTTTTGCCGGTCATCGTGGTGCTGTTCTTCTTCCTGTCCATGCTGGAAGACAGCGGTTACATGGCGCGCGTTGCCTTTGTGATGGATAAACTGTTACGCAGAATTGGCCTTTCGGGTCGCAGCGTGGTTCCCATGCTGATTGGCTTCGGTTGCTCCGTGCCTGCCATTATGGCCACGCGCACATTACCGTCTGATCGCGACCGTAAAATGACGATACTACTTACGCCGTTCATGTCCTGCAGCGCAAAACTGCCGATTTACGCGCTGTTCACGGCGGCATTCTTCCCCCAAAACGGCACATTGGTAATGCTTGGCCTGTATTTCGGCGGCATCGTCGTGGGAATACTGTACGCGCTGGCGCTCAAGCAGACTGCGTTTAAGGGCGAACCGGTACCGTTTGTGATGGAACTGCCGAACTATCGCATGCCTACGCCGAAAAATGTGCTGCAGCTGATCGGGGAAAAAGCCAAGGACTTTGCTACAAAGGCGTTTACCGTAATCCTGGTAGCCACGGTCATCATCTGGTTTCTGCAAACCTTTGATACGCGTCTGAATGTGGTATCGGATTCCTCGGCAAGCTTGATGGCAATGCTGGGCGGATTGATTTCGCCGCTGTTCAGGCCGTTAGGCCTGGGCGACTGGCGCATTTCCACCGCATTGATCACCGGTTTCACGGCGAAGGAGAGCGTGGTCAGTACATTCAAGGTGCTTTTGGGCGGTTCCATGGCATCGCTTTCCGGGTTGTTTAATCCTGCGACAGCGCTGGTATTTCTGGTATTCTCGTTGCTGTATACGCCGTGCGTGGCAGCTATTGCCGCCGTTAAACGCGAGCTCGGCAGGCGTTGGGCCTTTGCGCTGGTCGTGGCTCAGTGCGCCATTGCATGGATTTTCAGCTTTTTGACGGCGACGCTGTTGCGTGCAGCGGGTATGCTCTAAAGCGGAGGATAACATGAATTTGGGGTCGATCATACTAATCGTACTGGTAAGCGTTTGGTTCGTATGGGCGGTGGTTTATATTATCCGCCATCGTGGCTGCGGCTGTTGCGAGGGAAAGAACAAGCGCAGCTGCAACGGCCAATGCGAAGCATGCGGCAGGTGCGGCCACAGGAATAATGGTTAAAAAAGCGTTTCAGGCGCGGCGAAGTGTTAAAATTTGTTTTTGCAAACAAATTATTCAACATTTTGCCGCGCTTGTACGTCTATACTTATGAGGTATGCTCAGCGCATACGTGGAATTATAAATACTACAAAAATATGAAATTGTTTACATAATAGAGAATATGTGGTATAATGTCTATGTGGAATCATCGAATGCTGAAAGCTTCGAATGATATATAATTGCAATACTATTCTGGAGGAGTTTGATAATGAAAAAGGCTCTAAGAACTTTGTCATTGATGCTCTGCTTTGCATTGCTGCTGACGGCCATGCCTGGAGCGGCACTATTTGTGCCGGCGGTACGTGCCGCGGCGGAAGAGGAAACGCCTCAGCCTCAGGCGGAAACGCCCGCTGTGCAGGAAGCTCCTGCGGCTGAAGAACCGGTAGTCACAGAAGCGCCGGCGGCAACGGAAGCGCCTGCAGCTACCGAAGTACCCACAGTTACAGAAGCGCCCGCAGCCACAGAGGAACCTTCTGCCACAGAAGCGCCTGAGATTACCGAGGCGCCGTCCGTGACGGAGACGCCTACGGCTACAGAAGCGCCGGCAGCTACGGAAGAACCTGTCGCTACGGAGGTATCCGTTCTCATCGATTATGGCAGAGACGCAAGCAAGAGTCCTGCATTCGAAACGGGCTATGTTCAGATAAAGAATAATACGCCTGTTTTCGATGGCAAATCGGAATCCGATGAAGAAATCGCACGTCTCGGCGAAGGTTTCGCCTATGCGTTGAAGCGTTCCACTGAAGCGCCCGACCGCATTCAAATTGTATTCAATGACGGCAGCGAAACGCTGGCGCGTGGCTGGGTGAATGCGGATCGCGTGCGCCCGATGGACCCGGAAACTGAAGCCGTGGAATTCGCTGAGAGCGCCGCAAAGGATGAAGCGGCGCTGGCTTACGACGGCAAATATCCGTTGCTGCCTGTTGAATGTAGCTACGCGAGCGCTGAAACGCCTGTCGAGATTCCGAACCAGAGCATAGCGACGTTTGAAGCCAATGCGGCGGTTCGCCCGGGAGAAATGACGATCAGTTCCAGCAGCACGACCATCGGATCGTTGATGGTCGCCACGCTTACCATTGCCCCTGTGTCGGGAAAGAGCATGCAGGCCTTCAAGCTTGAAACTGACAGCAGTGACATTTCGATATCGCAGCCCAACATTTCGGGAGCAAATGCAACGGCCATTGTTACGGCAGGCACGGTGAAAAGCGCTTCAACGGCTACAGTGCGCGTGCTTGCAGCAGACGGCGCGTTGCTGGACAGCTGCGAAATCCGATTGCTGCCTGCGCCGAAGGCCAGCGACATTGTCGTTGAAAAGGAAATCTCCGTTGGCTTTGGCGATAAGACGCGCGTTATTTCCGCCAGCTGCGCTGATGGAACGATGTGCGGCGCCTTTACATACATGATTTCGGCAAATGAACAGTGGTATGCTACCGTCAACGCCAAAACGGGCCTCATTAACGCCATCGCGCCCACCGGAACCGGCAAGTACGTTACCATATATATTACCCCGGACAATAATCCATCCGTGCATGCCGAGTGCAGGCTCTATGTTCTGGACGCGCCTACGAGCGTGACTGCAAGCAGGACGAAGGTACGCGTCGGTGTGGGTGACATGCTCGATCTAGTGCAGGTCTGCACGGTCGATTATGCGCCCAAAGAGGGTTATTCCGGCAAGCTCACATTCAAGTCCTCCAAATCCTCGGTGGCTACCGTCGATGCAAGCGGTGTTGTGCGCGGTGTTAAGAAGGGCACTGCGACGATTACCGTTGGTCTCAACAATAATCCGAATGCCACGAAGAAGATTACCGTGCAGGTGCTTGGCACTGCCAAATCAGCGACTATCAAGGCCTCCGGCGCCGAAATCGGCTCACAGATGACGGGCCTGCTCAGCATCACGTTCCCAAAGGACACCTACGGCGCTTATACGATTAGCGCACAGCCTGACGGCATACTTAACTTTGATATCGGCAACGTGAACACCGGCCTTGCGAATACGGATATCATCAGCTATATCGCGCAGAATGTCGATACGCCTGTGAACGTCACCATTACAGCTACCGCTAACAATGGCCGCTGGGCGGCCAGCACGCAGGTTCGCGTGCTGCCTGGCCCGGATGCAATTGGCGTAAAGCAGCCAAACATGCTGATTTCTTATGGCGAACGCAACGTGAAGGTAGAGGGCGTCGTCGCTGAAGCGGACACGATGTGCGCATTCAACTATTCCTCTTCTAAGCCCGGCGTGTTGAGCGTTAACGCTGAAACAGGTGAACTGACGGTGAATGCCGATACCCGCGAGGATGTGGCCATCACTGTCCAGTCGCGCAACAGCGACGCGAG
>CAKUDW010000136.1 GCA_934645275.1 uncultured Clostridia bacterium | reverse complement strand
CTACAATACGTCTCCTTCCCTGATTCGCTTAAAACCATCGGTGCAGAGGCATTCAACGGCAGCTACAAGGCACGCGGGCTCAAGCTGGCGAACGTCGAGCGCATCGGCGAGCGAGCCTTCTGCTTCAGCCGCGTTACCGGTGAGCTGACGCTGCCCGAGGGGCTGACCGCCATCGGCGCGGGCGCATTTGAGAGCAGCGCCTACCTGACCGATCTCATACTGCCCGCATCGCTTCAGAGCGTCGGTTCGCGCGCCTTTGCAGATTGTGCGCTCGCCTATATGGCGTTTGATCTCTATGCGCCGATCGACATCGCCTTGGACGCCTTTGAAGGAAACGGTGCTTTGGCGGATTTGGATCTGCCATGGGACAGCAGCATCGAAAACCGCGATGCCTATGCGGCTCTGCTAGCGGGGCAGTGCCCCGGCTGCACGGTATGGATCAACAACCCCATCAGCGTTGGGGTAGCGGAATACCCTGTCAACGCAGAGGAAACTACGACCATCGAAAACGGCGTGTGGACCGTCTACAACGGCGACGCAGCCGACCTGACAATTTGGGCAACATACGATGAAATCAAAGTGTCCGCGCTGGGAGACGGCCTGTTTAAGAATAATCAGCACATCCGTTCTTTCTATCCGCATCACTGCAGCTGGTTCACCACAATCGGCAGCGAAGCCTTTGCGGATAGCAGTGTAGAATATGTGGAGCTGTTTCCGTCCATCACCACTATCGGCGAACGCGCGTTCGCAGGCTGTGCGCAGATGGAGGAGCTGACCATTCCCGAATCCGTAACTGAAAGCGGCGCGGGCGCGTTTGAGGGGCTGATCGGCCTCAAGAAGCTTACGATCCTCTGCGATCCGGCGCTCATCCCCGCGGGTTCGTTTGCGGATTGCCTGAACCTGACCGATGTACGCCTTTCCGCCGATGCCACCGGCGAACAGATTGCCGAATGGAATGAACGGTTGAATCGTCCGTGGCACGATCCCATACTGCGCGTGGGCGAGACGAGCTCGTTTGTGCCCATGCCATTTGAGCCCACGCCTGCCGAGAGCTTCGATTTTGACCCCGAAACCGGCCTGATTTCCGCTTACACCGGCACGGCCATCGACGTGGTGGTGCCTCGTGAAATCAACGGCGTGACTGTAGTTGGCTTCGATGGCTACAACGTATTCGCATCCTGCCAGGACTACACGAACACCGAAACCGCCACCGACCAGACCGAGTGGGTGCACTTGCGCTCGCTGGTGCTGCCGGAAACCATTCGTGAAATTCCGGACGGCCTGCTGATGTACTGCCAGTAGCTGGAAACCTTCATCTGTTATGCGCCCGTGGAAAGTACCGGAAAGAGCGCGTTCGCACTCTGCCGCAATCTGAAAAACGTGGCGTTCATGAACGGTGTGCGCGTGATCGATAGCTACGCTTTCGACAGCACCGACGCGCTGGAAAACCTGTATTTCGGCGCGCACGTACAGAAGATCGCCGAGAACGCTTTCAACCATTCCGGTCTGACCACCTTCGTAGCGGATGCGGATGAAGTTGAAACCGGCGCGTTCACCGCCTGTGAAAACCTGACCAGCCTGCACTTTACCGAAAGAGTCAGAACTATCGGCGAAACCTTTGCCATGGAATGCCCGAATCTCAGCGAACTGTGTTTCGACAGAGACCTGGAGAATGGTCTGCTCCTGCTTACCGCCGCACCGCAGCTAAGCGTACATGTGCCTGCAAACGCAAATGAGGATACGCTCAATTTCGCGCAGAACTGCATGAGCTGGAGCGAAAATCCCAGCGAAATTACCGTAACCCACGAAAAATGCGCGCACACACGGCCCGAAGCGCCCGACGCAGCCGCGCTGCTGCCTGAGGCAGTACTAACCGAAGCCAGTGAATCCGCCCTTCAGCCCTCGACGACCACTGAGACCGTGCCAGAAACACCTGCTGCGTCCGAAGCTGCGCCTGAGCCAGAAGCCGCACCTGCGCCCGAAATGCCAGTCGAAGCAAGCGGTGCAGGTATCGACAGCCTGAGCGGCCTGTTGGAAAAGAAATTTATTCTGACTGACGCCGATGTAAACGGCTACAACATGACTGCTGCGCAGCTGGGCGGCATGGAATACACCTTCATTCTCCACGAGAACGGCACCGTCGATTTCGTACTGGCAGGCACGCCGATCCCCACCCTCAAGTGGACGAGGACCAAGGTGCCCGCAGCGAGCGGCGAAGCGGACGGACTCGCCATTGACTATTACGGTCAGCCGCTGAACCTGGTATTCACGGAAACAGGCTTCGAGCTGGACTATCTGGGCTCCATGCTGATGCGCTTTGCAGCCGAATAAACTGCGCACCGCGCTCCATACCATCCATCGTGACGATGCAAAACGTTTCAGGCTTTATTTCCACCGGAGAGCATCGACACTTTCTTCGAAGCTCACCTTTCGCAGAATTCCGGTTTTGCTGCGTCAAAATTCCCGCAACAGCAGGAATATTGGCGGTAGCCATAGAATTATGAGAGGAAATGATACCTTGAAAAGAATTGCATGCATTCTGTTGATATGCCTGCTGCCGGCTTCCGCCTGTGCAACAGCAGAACTGCGAATGGACGACAGCGGCAATGAGGCCGCCGCGCTACAACAGATGCTATTTGAAACGGGTTTTCTGTTCGCGGAACCGGACGGCATGTTCGGAAAGCAAACCGAAGAGGCCGTGAAATGGTTTCAGGAATATGCAGGGCTGGAACCGAACACGCTCTACGGCAAATGACTTGCTGCTTCCCCCGAAGGGAATCGCACCACTATTGCCGCCTCCCAAATGTTTTCCACACTCTGATTAGAGCAGCAGACGGCTGCCCTGAACCTTCAGAATATCGCAAAAATATGGACGTGCGCACCGAAGCGCTGCTGCGCGGCCAATGCGCCGACCTGTGTCAGACGATTTACGAACTCCAGGCAGGATAGACCTTTATTGAAGCAAAGGAAGGAATAATACATGAGTACTGCCAGTTATAACTGTCCCTGCTGCGGCGGGCCGCTAAAATTCAGCGGCGCAAGCGGCAAGCTGGAATGTGCCGCCTGCGGAAATACCTACGATACCGAAGCGCTTGAAATGATTAATACTGCCGAAAGCGGCGAGCAGATTTCATTTGACCGCCCAAAGGAAAGCTTTCAGGCGGGTGAAGTGGGCGTGCAGGCCTACATATGCGAGAATTGCGGCGCGGAGTTGATGACCGAGGACACCACTACCGCCACCGAATGTCCCTATTGCGGTAGCCCGACGATTTTGCCCGACCGCATCGAAGGCGGCGTGAAGCCCGAGAAGGTGATTCCCTTCACGGTGACGCAGGAACAGGCGCAGCGCCAGTTCGAAGACTATTTCAAGGGCAAGAAGCTGCTACCGAACATCTTTCTTCATGGGCGCAACCGCATCGCGGAAATGCGCAGGCTGTATGTACCCTATTGGCTATTCGACTGCGATGCGCACGCCGATATCGTGTACAACGCCGAAAAGCAGCACACCGAACGTCGCGGCGAATGGGAAATCACCCGCACGGAGCACTATGCCGTGCGTCGCCGTGGCGGCATGCGCTTTGAAAGCATTCCCGTAGACGGCAGCGTAAAATTGGACAACAAGATTACCGAATCACTGGAGCCCTATGATCTGAGCGCCGCCGTACCCTTCTCCCCCGCCGTGCTGGCAGGCGCGCTGGCAGACCATGCCGACGTGGACAGCGGCGCATGCGAGGGCCGCGCGGTAGAACGCGTGGAACACAGCGTTGCCAACGCCATGCGCGATACTGTGAAGGGCTACAACACAGTAAGCGAACGCAGCAGGCACATTCAGGCCGAGGGCGGCAAGGTTACGCCCGTGCTGATGCCCGTATGGCTGATTAGCACTGTGAAGGAAGATAAAACCCACACCTTTGCCATCAATGGCCAGACTGGCAAGCTGACCACCGACGTTCCGACTGATAAAAAGAAGGCGCTGCTGTGGGGCGGTGGCATATTCGCCGGAATATTCGGCGTTGCGGCGCTGATACTGGCGCTGGCCGACGCGTTGGGCGGCGGTTCGCTGCTAATCGGCGCTGTGGTTGCGGCCATCGTCGCACTGGCGGTAGTCGGCGCGCTGAAGGGGCAGCTCAAACAGGCTGCGCGCCAGAGCGCGGCAGAAAACTATGCCTGTGATGGGTCTTTCTATTTGGAAATGAGCTACGATCATTTTCTGTATGAAAACACGACCCGTCGCAAGATAGAAAACAATACAGAGAAGAAATAACAGGAGGCATCGACTATGGGTTTGATTGCAGCAGCCTTGAACGCCGCAGGCGGCACGCTTGCCAGCCAGTGGAAGGAATACTTTTATGTAGATTCCCTGCCAGACAATGTATTGGTATCCAAAGCTCAAAAAAAGACGAAGGGGCGCTTTGGCGGAAGCCGTCACGAGGATGACAACGTTATCAGCGAAGGTTCAGTCATTGCCGTGAATGAAGGCCAGTGCATGATGATTGTGGATCAGGGCAGAATTGTGGACTTCTGCGCTGAGCCTGGCGAGTACATCTTCGACCAGAACGGCGAACCCAGCATCTTCGCCGGTGAGTTTGGCAAGGGCAAACTGGGCGCAGTACTGCATGCCACGTTCGAAAGATTGTCCTTCGGCGGGCAGGCGGGCAGAGATCAGCGCGTCTATTTCTTCAACGCGAAGGAGATTCCCGGCAACAAATATGGCACGCCGAGCCCGGTACCCTTCCGCGTGGTAGACAATAATATCGGTCTGGACGTGGATATTTCCATCCGCTGCTTCGGCGAATACAGCTATCGCATCACCAATCCGATGCTGTTCTACGCCAACGTCTGCGGCAATGTGGATGGCGAATACACACGCGAGCGCATCGACGGCCAGCTCAAGAGCGAACTGCTGACGGCGCTCCAGCCTGCATTTGCAAAGATTTCAGAAATGGGCATTCGTTACAGCGCGTTGCCCGGCCACACCGCGGAAATTGCGGATGCGCTCAACGATGTGCTCTCTGAAAAGTGGGCCAACCTGCGCGGCGTGGAAATCGTGTCCTTCGGCGTCAATTCCGTAAAAGCCTCTGAAGAGGACGAGGCGATGATCAAGGAGCTTCAGCGCAACGCCGTGTTCCGCAATGCAAACATGGCGGCCGCACATCTGGTGGGCGCGCAGGCGCAGGCCATGCAGGATGCGGCTAAAAACCAGAGCGGCGCATTCACCGGCTTCATGGGCATGAATATGGCCCAACAGGGCGGTGGCGTGAACACCGCGCAGCTTTTCCAGATGGGCGCGCAGCAACAGGCACAGACACCGCAGCAGAGCGTGCCGGCGCAACAGAGCGCGAACGCCTGGAAATGTGCCTGCGGCGCGACGGCCACCGGCAAATTCTGTCCCGAGTGCGGCGCAAAAAAGCCTGAACCTCAACCTGCGCAGGGCTGGACCTGTGCCTGTGGCGCGGTCAACACCGGCAAGTTCTGTTCCGAATGCGGTGCAAAGCGTCCTGCGGGCGCGCCGGTCTACCGCTGCGATAAATGTGGTTGGCAGCCCGCCGATCCCGCGCATCCACCAAAATTCTGCCCCGAATGCGGCGATCCCTTCGACGATAACGACCTTCAGTAACGCCTGAATACGTTTCGAGGGACGGTTTCTTGGAAACCGCCCCTCATAATTTTAATACAGGCTCTTCTTTACAGCACACGCGCCAGGAATTCGCGCAGGCGCGGCGTATTCGGGTTACCGAGCACCTCGGCCGGCGCGCCCTGCTCCACAATCACGCCGCCGTCCATGAAAACTACTTTGTCGGCAACATTGCGGGCAAAGCCCATTTCATGCGTGACCACCAGCATTGTGAGTCCGCTCTGCGCCAGCTTCTGCATGACGGCCAACAC